>JASFHC010000058.1:0-10919 GCA_050123435.1 Desulfobacterales bacterium | reverse complement strand
AGATCAGCAAGGTTCAGACCGATATCTGAAATATTTATCATAACCACGGCTTTAATCCTGCCGTCTTTTTTCAGCGAAATAAGGTGTCTTTCCCTTTTTAAACCGAGTCTTTGATATTCTTTTGAGAGTTCATCAAGATTCTCCGAACTCTGTTCAAGTTCCAGAGCATTCAACATAAGACCGCCTGACGAGTGCTCATAAAAATTCTTCAGCTCCAAAAGATCTTCGGGCTGGGTCTTCATTAATTTCCACGGCTCCGGCAACTTCAATTCTTTATTAAATATTTTTTGATAATGAAAATAGGCGAAGGTGTCGAGCGAACAGCCTTTTGGGTCTTTTGTGCTTCCGGTTACACCACCAAATACACGGTTAGGAAATTTATTTTCAGGCCTGAAATAACAGAAAACAAAATTCATTTGAATAGAACCAAGTCTATGGGAATCATTTATAAACCGGCCAATTTGGTCCAGCACAGTCACGCCGGCTCTGCGTGAGACTGATCGATCGGCAGCATGATGATGGATCAACCATGAATTTTCATAAAAACGTACCATGGCCATATGGCCGAGAATACGACCTTTGTCTTGATAAATAAAATGGTTCGCTATCTTGGGATTCCGGGTGTAGAGTTTTTTATAAGTTTCTTTGATTTTATCCTTATTTACCTCAAGAAATGCATATTTTTTGGGATAAATAAAACCGGTTTTAAAAAAGAAATTCCACAGGTCATCCAGATCTACGATGTTGCAGATGTAAGAACTCCTGTTTTTTGCCTGATGGAGCAACGCCGAGAGTCTGCCATAGTCTTCCAATGCCATATCGAGTAAGGCCAGGCCGCATTTTGCCCAATTGCTTCCTTTTTCTTCATGCATAATTTTTTTATAAACAACCTGAGCTTTGCATTTCATATTAACGCTGTCAGTAAAGCAAATTTTCAGTTCCGGTATGATCAGGCCTGGAAAAAGAATCGAATTATATGCATCTTCTTCTACTGAAAAACCTGAGCCTGAAAGATCAAACACTTTAAGATTATTAGTTTTTTGTGTAAAAGGATGCCTAAAAATAATATCGGGTGACGGGACCAGTTCTTGGCGTGTACTCCGAAATTCCTTTTGTTTAAATCTCCGAATCTGATGGGTTAAAGGCTCAATAACATACTCTCTCTTTTTCTGACCATAGTTTTGCTTTATTATCCCGCATTCTCCCGAATATAGGGTTTCATGTCCGTTGGAAAAAATCAGATTCACCGGGGATTCTGAATCAATCCATTGGAATGTCTGGGAAGGCGCCGCCGTCATTTCGACTCGGAATGAAACCCCGTTGAAATCAATAAGGTCACCATTAAAAAGCACACTGTTTTGAATCAACTGAGCCTTAACATCTTTACAAGAGTGCCTTCTTAGTTTCCGGAAGTCGACTTCATAACAGGTTTCCGGAAGTATCAGACTGATCCCTTTCTCTGTTATGCGGATATCATCTGATTCTATCAATAAAAGTTTTTGATCACAGGGAACGAGAATATCTTTGAATCTATAAATGAGCAACTCTTCTTGAAGTTTATCGACCTCTGCCCAAACACACTCTAAGTTATCCCCGAGGCAAGGAAGCGGATTTGCTTTGTGGGAAATAATTTGGTCATATTTGACATGTTTGAAATTTATTAGAATGTAACCGTCTTGGAAATTTACATAATTTAGTATGTTGATCAGATCTTTTTTGCGAATTTCTTTTTTGAGGAATTCATCTTCTGTGCCTTTTTCGATCGATCGAGAAAATTTGTCCTCGTTCACCATTATTTTAGTCTACCCTTATACGTTGACGGTCTTTTAAAAAAGTCAAATAAGTAACCTTAAATAAACGTTTTAAGTTTTAGATGTTACGTTTAAAGTGTCTTTTTAATCATACACGACAACTACCAAAACTTGAGCTTTAAAACCTAAAACGTGATGAATTCCAATTTTTACGAATTTATCATATTTATATAAAAATCTGTTCTTTGATCTAAGATCATAACAAACTATATATTGTATGTCAATTATCATAAAATAACTATATATAGTATTACTGTGGTATCGACTGGCTCGAAAACATTTCCACGTGATTTCTCAGGTACTTGATTCGCTCTTTTTATTGTAAAAAGTCTCGCCTAAGGAATTGGTTTTCGATACTGAAATAAAAATGGTTGAAATTTTTCATGAGAAATTCGGGATAACAGTCCATGCAATATGCGTGCTTTCCAATACGTATTCGCTGATACGGATATGCTATCATATAAGCAAAAGCCATGCCTAACTATAACTATTTGATAATATATATATTACAAATGGTTATAAGAATATCTAAGGAAATATTTCAAAGAACTGTGTAATGAATTACATTATAAATATGTAACTAATTACACAAATTTTCTTGAACAACGACCAATTACACGTTTTTATAATTGACTAAATAACCAATTTAAGTAAAATAATCAATCTGTCGGATCGAATAGATGAGACCTTTGAAAAACGTTCAATTTTGTTCAAGGCCAAGGAAGGCGAAAATTTTAACCACAGACATACATTGAGTATTTCGAGGATTAAAATTTGAGCCTGACGACGGAATTGGGCAAAAGGGGACGTTTTTCAAAGGTCTCATAGATCAGGATTGCCAGATCAGGATTCGGATATGAATGAAATATATGAGAAAAAATTTATAGATATTGCGATCTTGGATAATATAATAGAGGCTCAACTGATCGAATCAATCTTGACTGAACAAAATATCCCTCATCTGATCCACTCATTTCATGATACCGCTTATAATGGATTGTTCCAAGTTCAAATGGGATGGGGGAAACTTTGTGCACCCCTTTCAAACAAAGAAGAAATCCTTGAAATATTAAACGATGTCAGATCAAAAAATCTCGACAATCCAGAATGATACTTCAAATGAGCAAAAGTCGAGGATGCCCCATATCCGCTTACATTTAGCAGCATTATTTTACGCTCAATTGAGGTAATAAATTGATAGAAGTGGTTTTAAAACCTTCAATCAGGTTCAAAGTCAAGAAGGCGGAGCGAGGGATTCAAGCGCAGGAATATAGTTAATATTTCGAGTATTGAATCCCTCGGTCCAACACAGAAATTGGGCCTGAGGGGAGGTTTTGAAACCACTTCTAATAAGTCCATTATACTATCCGTGAACGCATATCAAAAGGAGGTTTAACCATGTCTGGAAATAAAACCGTTACATCAAAGGATTTTGAAGAGGCCCTCAAGATAGGCCGCCCGCCTAACGTGAAAAAGCTTTTTCCGAATTCAAAGGCCCTGATCGTAAGTGGAAAGTTCATCGACCGGGCAATGCTTGCCAAAGGCAATGCCATCGCCATGGCTGCCAACGGTCGAAATAATTTTGTGATGCGAGGCGCTCTCCAGGCCGCTCAAAGGGCTAATGCCGTCATTATTATAGAAATCGCAAAGTCCGAAGGCGGCGCCAGTCCATATTGTGCTGTCAATTACTGGAATATTTCCCGCCAGGTCGATGCAATCTGCAACGAACTGGGTATTACTATTCCGGTGGCAATACATGCCGACCACTATGGGATCAAGAAAGAACAGGACATAAATGGAGCCAAGATCGAGATACCCACGTTGTTTGAAGCCGGAATGACTTCCATTGCCATCGATGCATCCCATCTCACCGATGATCAGAACCTGCTTGCCAACCTGGAATTGAACCCTTTTGTTCCTAAATGGGCCGGTCTTGAAACCGAAGTGGGAGAAATCAAGGGGAAAGAAGGACTTTCAACCAAAGATGAAGCCCTGTTTCTGATACAGGGTCTGAACGCCCATGATATTTTTCCGGACTGGATCGCCTTAAACAACGGAACAACCCACGGTATTGAAGAAAGTGATCAGGGAATACAGGTCGGTTTAACCGCTGAAATCCACCAGGCGCTGGCAAAATATCACATTTCCGGTGCCCAACACGGAACATCCGGAAACAGCTCGGACAGATTAAGAGAAATAGCATCTAAAACCAGGACCACAAAGGCCAATGTTGCCACGGCCCTACAGATGATTTCCTGGGGTTTGGAGGTCAATGACTACGGAAATGCCATCCTTAATGATAGCGGCAATTTTATCAAGCTAAAGGACCACGGCGTTACCGATGAGATGTGGGCAGAAATGGTCGCTTATGCACAGGCTCATGAGCTTAAAGGAGGAAACTACAAAAAACTCAACCTACCGTTTGAAAATAAACTTCTGGGGCAGGCCCAAACCATTAGGCAGCGGATGGTCAAAAGAGTTGAGGAATTTGTTTATAACATGCTGGTCAACGTATTTAATGCTCAGGATTCAGCTCCTCTTGCCATCAAGGCCATCCTTGAGGCCGATACCTATGACCCGGGACCCAAGGCCGCCAGAATCGAGGATCCTTCTGAATGGACGCCGGAAAAAATTATCCAGCGGGCAACCACCATTGAATCTGAAAAGGGACCGGAGGGGGATTTTGAAGATTAACCCGAATTTCATCGGGCTGTTGCCCAAACGAAAATCTCTTTGAGCGCTCATGAAACGTTTTTTATTCATAAATCTTGGCGAAGTGAAAGAAAAGCGATTCCAACCGGTTGAGCCCGAAAATCGAGTTTTAAAATCGCCTGGAGCGAGCCTTAGATTTATTAAAAAACGTTTCAAAGCCGGCGAAAAGTGATTTGGGCAACAGCCCGTCATATAATGATGCGGAAAAAAACGTTTTGTCATTATTGCGGCACACGGCTCACAGAAAAGATCTTCGAAGGCAGTCTCCGCCTTTTCTGTGAGCACTGTGATGAGCCGATTTATGAAAACCCCATACCTGCCGCCTGTCTTGTTGTCGTGGACAACAGGAACAGAGTTCTTCTTGTAAAACGAAGTGTAGAGCCTAAAAAAGGATTCTGGTGCCTTCCGGGGGGATTCATGGAACTTGGTGAATCTCCTGAAAAAGCTGCGTTAAGAGAACTTAAAGAAGAAACAGGGCTTTTGGGCCGGATTGAAATGCTCCTGGGTGTGTCCTCGAATCCCAGTGCCCAATATCATACGGTACTTATGGTCGGCTATCTTATTAAAGAGTATACCGGCACCCTAAACGCCGGGGATGATGCGGATGATGCGGTCTATTTTCATTATGCCGAACTACCGGAAATAGCCTTTGAAAGCCATGAAAGATTTATCAGAATGTATTACGCCTCATATGAGTCTGTTGATTAATGAGGATTTTCGTTCAAGATTAAGGCATGCAAAAAGTCCGATGTAGACGGTTTCGTAAAAAGTTCAAATTCAAGGCGTGCAAATTTTGTAATCATAAGGCGTACTTTTCGTACGTTGAATGATTACGAAATGCAGCACAACGCAGAAGTTGGGCTTTTTACGAAACCGTCAATTTTGCCTTGGCTTCCTCCCACAACTCGTCCATCTCCCTCTGGGAAAGCGATTCTATGATCCTTTGACTCTCTGCGATCAAATTTTCTATATATTTAAAGCGGCTTTCAAATTTTTTTGTTGAATTTCTTAATGCTGTTTCAGGGTGAATGTGTGCAAACCTTGCAACATTTACGAGCGTGAAAAGGACATCTCCAAATTCTAAAGCCAAAAGATCTTTATCTGTTGGTGCTCGACACTCCCTTTCCAACACGACTTTCAATTCAGACCATTCCTCTTCGACTTTCTGCATGACATCGGAAATATCATTCCAATCAAATCCTGTTTCGGCCGCACGCTCGGAAATTCTGTAAGCACGCATCAGGGCCGGAAACCCGGCCGGGACTGAGTCTAAAATCGAAACCTTTTTCGCAAGGTTTTTTTCTTCTTTTTTTATCTGATGCCATCGCGCCCTCACCTCTTCAACACTATCTACTCGTTTACCGTCAAAAACATGGGGATGGCGACGAGTCATCTTCTCAACATTTGAATCAACAACATCCTTGATATCAAAATGGCCCATTTCCCGGAACAGACCCGCTAGAAAAAGGATATGAAACAACACATCACCGAGCTCTTCACAGACACCGTTAGGGTCTCCGGATTCAATGGCATCAACAAGTTCGTACACCTCTTCTATCAGATACACCGCTATGGTCTTAGGTGTCTGCTTTCTGTCCCAGGGGCATCCATTCTCACCCCTTAATCTTTCAATCAATTCGATGATGGAATTTATTTCCATATCGTTTTGTTCCCGCCAAATAAACGTCTAGGAATTTCTATAACCTGCTATAATTATAAGAGACCTTTGTAAAACGCCCCTTTTTGGTATAAATTTTCATTCCTCTTACCCCATTATTCCAGTATCCCAAAATTCAATTATTCCAATTGTGAGCGAAGCGAACTAAGTTCATTCTATTTGTTTTTTTCCCAAGATTTTTTTATCGTCTCTATCTTATTTGAAAAAGCATGTTTCATATCTTTGGAGATCACTTTGGCCATTTTTTCGGAGACCAGTGTCACATAAGGAGAAAGTAGGGAATCTTTGATGACAGGTGTATCTTTGGGCAGAAAAGCGGTCAATGCAATTAACAGGACTGAAACAATCAGTATGCCTTTCATGGCACCAAACATAGCACCGCTAACCCGATCAAGCCAACTCAAAAATACTATTTTAAGCAGGTAATTTATGATTATGCCCAGAATGCTGATAATAATGAAAACGCCACAAAAAATGATCAAAAAACTCAATAGGTTAAGGTATCCGACATTGGCAATCCATTTTGATAAGGGCTTTGCAAGAACCGGGTAATACGTGTAAGCTCCAAAGAATCCACCAAATACACCAATTATGGAAGATAATTCCTTGACAAGACCTCTAAAAGCACCTCTTATCAAGCAATAGCCCAAAATAACTATAACGATTATATCAAAAAAATTCATAGCACACCTTTATATCAATTTATGATATGAAACTTTTGAAGGTGGTATCAGAATATAACAATTTATTTTGGAAAACAATAAAATACAAATAAAATCAGAAAGATAAAATTTATTGCAATTAATAACGCAAATTAACAAAGCAGATATTTCGAGTCAAGATATTTTTCTGTCTCTCTTTTATCTTAAATTTGGTGTTTGCAATAGTTAAAAAAACTATGATATGTGGAAATTTTAAAACATGCCCCAAACAGGGCATGGGTTCAATCTTAAGATATGGACGAAGTCACTGAAAATAACCAGACCAGATTGACATTTTTGGATATAGATCTGGCGAGGCAGCTTTTCGGCGAGCATAACAGCAACCTTAAAAGAATAGCAGACACAATAGACACCTCTATCCATGCAAGGGGGAATACTATACTTATTCAAGGGGATACTGTTAAAAGAAGCCTTGCCAAAAATATACTCAAACAGCTTTACGGTCTGTTGAAAGATAAATATCCGGTTTATCCAAACGATGTTGACTATGCAATCAGGATTCTGAGTGGAGATGACCGCATTAAACTCAAAGATATTTTTCTGGATACAGTCTATATTACCTCGAAAAAGCGTAATGTAATTCCCAAAAGTCTTGCCCAAAAAGAATACATAGATGCCATCCGCACTTCTGATATGGTTTTCGGTATCGGCCCGGCCGGCACAGGCAAAACCTATCTCGCCATGGCCATGGCGGTCGCAGCACTTTCGAAAGGGAGTGTTAACCGTATAATCCTCACCCGGCCTGCGGTGGAAGCCGGGGAAGCGCTTGGATTTCTGCCCGGAGATCTTGCGGAAAAGGTAGATCCTTATCTAAGGCCTCTTTATGACGCGCTTCATGATATGATGCGATTTGAAAAAATGTCGAATTTAATAGAACAGGGGGTTATAGAAGTTGCGCCTCTTGCGTTTATGAGAGGCAGAACCCTAAACGATTCTTTCATTATTTTAGATGAAGCCCAAAATACGACTTCTGAACAGATGAAGATGTTCCTGACCCGAATAGGATTTAGTTCCAAAGCGGTTATTACAGGAGACATAACCCAGATCGACCTTCCTGTCGAGAGACCTTCAGGGCTCATTGAAGCAAAAAATATACTTCAGGAAATAGAAGGGATAAAATTTATCTTTTTTTCAAAAATAGATGTGGTAAGACACGGCTTGGTCCAGAAAATTATCAAAGCCTATGAAGACCTTGATGCCAGCAGAAAAAACAATCATAAATTGCAATGAAAATTGAAAAAAACAGAATATCTTTAAAAAAGTTTTTTGGGACTAGCGACCACGTCCGATGGAGTATCCTCGTCGGTGTGACAATAATTTTTACCGTTCTCCTTTATCCTAATCTTGTCGTCAAAAAGCATTTTTACAAATTAGGTGATGTTGCCGAGAAGAATATTAAGGCCACAAAAGATTTTTTAATAGAAGACATAGATGCCACAGAAGCCAACCGTAGGGAGGCTGTGGGAAAACTTTTAACCGTTTATGACCATGACGTCACCCTATCCCAAACCATCAACCAGAAGGTAAAAAAGGCCTTTAATGATATTCGGACGGTTTTTAAAGCCGAAAAAAACCAAAATAAGATTGTGATAGAACCATCAGAAACCGCTTCAACCGATACAATTTCGACGTCCGTCCATGATCTTTTATGGCAACAAAAAGCCGACTTTGAAGAAAAAATCGGTATCTCCGTGAGTGACGGCGCTTATAACATTCTCGAAAAAGAAAAATTTCTTCCAAATATTGCAACTCTTATTTGCAGCATTTTAAAAGAAATATTGGATAACGGTGTGGTTACAAACAAGGAGCTTCTTTTAAAAGAAACCGATAAGGGTATAATTTTAAGGGATATCAGCACAAAAAAAGAACTGCTTGTTAATAACTTAAAACATTTTTACGGTCTTGATCAGGCCAAAACCATGGTCAAAGTTATCGGTCAACCCCTTCTCGAAAACATTGATTATACCCTGCGAAATATGATTGTCGATTTCACACAAAGACTTATCCAGCCCAACATTACTTTAAACAGAAGTGAAACCGAGGAACGGAAAAAAAGAGCCGAGGCAGAAATCAAACCGGTATTTCACAAAATAAAAGCCGGGGAAATGCTTTTGCGTGAAGGGGAAAGAGTTACAAAAGTCCAGCTGTTAAAACTCAAGGCCTACCAGGAAGGGATAAAAAATGAACAGATTTTATCAAGTTCCATTGGATCCGCATTGATAATCCTATGTATCCTGATGACCACCTATATTCTTTATATACACCGTCAAAGCCGAACTGATCTTACCAATAACAAAAATCTCCTCTTTATCGCCAGCATTTTAGTAACCTTTTTTTTCATTGCCAGGATATCAGCATCTTTGGCTGAATCTGTAGCCCATTATACCTCTTTCCCCATATCGGCATCATCAATTTCTTATGGTATTCCACTTGCTTCAGGCGCCATGACCATCTGCCTGTTTCTGGGCCTTGAACTGGCGATTCCCATGGCCATGATAACTGCAATCGGCACAGCCGTGATTTTTAAAAATAGATTTGATATTTTTCTCTATTTTCTGATCAACAGTTCAATGGCGGCATTCTGGATACAGAACTGCCGGGAACGCAAAGTATTCATAAAGGCCGGTTTAAAGCTCGGAGTAATGAATGTTATACTTGTTACGATTATAGATAGCTATTTAGGAAGTTCCCCCATTATCAAACTTCCGTGGGACTGGGCCTTTGCATTTATGGGAGGTGTGGGAGCAGGAATTGTCACCGCCGGCATTACACCGCTGATAGAAATAGCCTTTGGCTATACAACCGATATCAAACTTCTTGAACTTGCAAACCTTGATCAACCTATCCTCAGGAGACTTATGATAGAAGCTCCGGGAACATATCATCATTCCGTGGTTGTCGGCACCATGGTCGAAGCCGCGGCTTCCGAAATCGGTGCGAATTCTCTGCTTGCAAAAGTCTGTGGTTATTATCACGATATCGGCAAGATAAAAAAACCACTCTATTTTATCGAAAACCAGACCAACGGCATTAATAGACATGATAAGCTTGCCCCATCCATGTCAAGCCTTATCCTGATCGCTCATATTAAAGACGGCGTTGAGATCGCCAAAAAAAATAAACTCGGCCAGGTTATCATCGACACAATCAGGCAATCTCACGGAACGAGCCTTATTAGCTTTTTTTATGAAAAAGCAAAGCAGTTAAAAGGTGAAGACGCAGTAAATATCGACAACTTCAGATATCCAGGCCCAAAGCCTCAGACCCGGGAGGCCGGTCTTGTCATGCTGGCGGACATGGTTGAAGCAGCATCAAGAACACTTGCCAATCCTACACCATCCAAAATCCAGGGGCTTGTACAACACCTGATAAACAAGGCATTTTCGGACGGTCAGCTAGACGATTGTGAGTTGACATTGAAGGATCTGCATAAGATTGCAAAAAGCTTTTATAACATTTTATCAGGAATGTACCACCACCGCATAGAATATCCCGAAAAACCCCTCCTCGCCAACGGAAAGGAAAGAAATGGAAGTCCTGTTAGACAACAGACAAAACAAGTACAAGATATCTCTGAAAAAGATACGACAAAAGGCCATGGCCATCTTAAACGCCTCGGCCTGTCCTAATGATGCAGAGCTTTCCATCCTTATCGTTGATGATCCCGAAATAGGAGAGCTTAATAAGAAATATCTCAATAGACACGGCCCTACCAATGTTATCGCATTTCCCATGCGAACAGGCCAATTTAATAACATTGCCTCTCAGCTTCTCGGCGATGTGGTTATTTCGATTGAAACCGCCGCGAGAGAAGGAGAAATTGCAGGCATAAGCATGGAAGAACGTTTTACCCAGCTTTTAGTGCACGGTATCCTTCACCTGCTGGGTTACGATCATGAAAAAAATAAAACACAAGCAGATAAGATGGATAAAAAGAGTAATGAAATTCTTAAACGAATTAACATCTAAATGGAGGTTCATTGATGGCCGGATTAG
>JASFHC010000057.1:0-10950 GCA_050123435.1 Desulfobacterales bacterium | reverse complement strand
CAGGCCACTTTTAGAAAGTTTATGTCGTTGATTTTGAAAGTAAAAGCAAGTGTCTCACAGATCTTGCTCAAATTATCGGCAAGGGTTTTTTTTCTGAACTGATTCATGGGGCGGTCTCCGACCATGGTTGTCGCTATGACTGCAAGGAGTTGAACTCTTTTATGAAATATATTCTCTTCAAAAGGTTCTAACGTCGAGAAGGAATGTGTTTGCGTATCTAATCCGTGGTTTTTTAAAGCCGCAGATTCGCTTATCCATCGAAGTGAATGATAAAAGACTTGATTTGCATTTTCTAGAATGGCTTGTTTTCTGTGATTTCCAAGCGGACAACCGTTTAAATAAGCCTTGGCCATAATAATAAGAAGTTTTAATCGTGATGCAAAAAGGTGGTATTCCGACACGTTATTCATCTCCCCGGATATTGGTTTTAATTTGGGCATGTGTTTCATGGTAGAATTTCTTATGTTCAATACGATTATGCAAAAATTATGCACGGTAGGTTACTATTGAACAGTTAAAGAAAATAAAATAGAGAAATCAAGTAGTTATGATAAAAATTCGGCAGAAAACCGCCCTGCCGGATTATAAAAAAACAGATGAAAACATGAAATAAACTATATAAAACCTATGAAAGAATTTTCATAATTTTTATTATCCTAACCTCACTCAAGACAATGACAAACCTGTCAAAAAATGACAGGACAATTGCCAAATACTGTCAGCACATGAGTTGACTTGTTATTTTGGATGTGAAAATAACTATTTGATATATAAACATAATAAGAACTATTATAAATTTTATTTAAAAGAAAATGCATTCTTGCATAGTTTTTGCATAAATAATTTTTTAAAAGAAACGGTTTCTCGGGTGTGCGTGCATCTTTTCTGCCGGGAGTCTTCAAAAATAAATAACAAAAAGATGATGCACTCCGGTGTTAATAACGGCATTGCGGGAAGCCTGGTTTTTTCGGTTGAGCCGTGTGGGATTGTCAACCTTTCTCCACAACCTTTATATGCGACATAGCCGTGTAGGATTGTCAACTTTTCTTCACAACCTCTTCATAGGGCGATTCAATGGAATCGCCCTTTTTGTATCGTGTGCCCGGCAGGGCGCATCCACTTGGAGGTGCAAGTCCTCTAGACGCCCGACAGGGGGAAGTTTTTTTATTCAACTGCTCCATGAATAATCCGCAACGACACCATACAAACTCCGGGCGTATTCTAAGAAAAATTCCTTGCACAATTTTTTTGCAAAGATATAAATGAATCTATGGATGATCACCAATTCCGTCAACTACTTAATCGATTCGGGTTTTCCTGGTCAGGATACCGCAAAGTCCGCAAGGGAGTCAAAAAACGGATAACAAGACACATGAACGACCTGGGGTGCCAAAACATCTCAGCTTACCTAATGAAACTGGACGAGAGCGATGATGCCAGAAAAAAGTGTGAACTTCTGCTGACGGTTTCCATCAGCCGTTTTTTTCGAGACAGAGAATTTTGGCAGTCCCTTGAAAAAAAAATCCTGCCCGAGCTTATTAAAAAAAAAATAGAAAAGATTAATGTCTGGTCTGCCGGTTGTGCGTGTGGAGATGAAGTATACAGTTTTAAAATCCTCTGGGATTACCTAAAAAATAGTGTTGGTCATCTACCGAAGCTCGAATTAATTGCTACGGATATGAATCCCGACTACCTGGACATCGCTCGCACCGGAATCTATTCATCCAGCAGTCTGAAAGAGGTAACAAAAGAATTTCAAACGAAATATTTTAAAAAAAAGAAAGGTAAAAACCTTTTTGAGATTAATGCTTCGCTCAAGAGAGATATTATATGGAAAATACACCATCTGCTTTCCGATCCTCCGGGGTCAAAATTTGACATCATCTTTTTACGCAATAATGTTTTGACTTATTATGAAGATCGGCTGAAAGAAAAGGCTTTCAGAAAAATATTAGACAGCCTTGCGCCTTTTGGATTTCTGATCATCGGCTCCCATGAATCTCTCCCTTTTGAAACAAGTGAACTTACCGAGATCACACCCCATCCCTTTGTTTTCAGAAAAATCGATGGATAATGATATGCCGAATTGAGACCTTACTTGCCTGTGGCCCAAATCGAGTAATTTTATCCGTTTTCCTGTGTGTACCGGATAAGCGCTTCCATTTTTTCAGTTGCTGCACCGGTGTCAATAGAAAGTTCGGCCATACGGATTCCTTCCTGGAGGGTTTCTGCCTGTTCTGCCGCAACAAGAGCTGCAGCGGAATTAATCAGAACAACATCCCGTTTCGGTCCTTTTTTACCATTCAATATGTTGCGGGTTATGTTGGCGTTTTCTTCGGGATTCCCACCCAGAAGCTCTTTTGAATCCGCCAGGTTGCCAAAAAATTGTTCGGGGGAAATTTCATAGGTTCGAATGAGACCATCTTTTAACTCCGAGACGCGGGTAGGAGCACAAACAGAAATTTCATCCAGTCCGTCATGCCCATGAACAATAAAAGCTCTTTTTGTGCCAAGAAGCTGTAAGGCGTGTGCGAACATTTCGGTGAGTTCGGGTGCGTACACACCGAGAAGCTGGCAATTAGCTCCGGCTGGATTTGTGAGCGGACCCAGCATGTTAAAAATACTGCGCAGTCCCAATTCTTTTCTTGCTCTGGCCGCATGGCGCATGGCGCCGTGATAAAGTGGGGCAAAAAGAAAACCGATACCGATTTCCTGAACAGCCTCTTCCACGATTTCCGGATCCGTATCCAGTTTTACCCCCAGCACTTCCAGAAGATCCGCACTACCGCATTGACTGGATACTGAACGATTTCCATGTTTGGCGACAGTCACCCCGCAGCCGGCCACAACAAACGCCGTGGTTGTAGAAATATTGAATGTCTGTGAAGCATCTCCACCGGTTCCGCAGGTATCTACAATGATTGCGCTTGGCGCTTGAATACGGTGTGCTTTACGGCGCATGGCTCGAGCCGCTCCGGCGAGTTCTTCAAAAGTTTCCCCTTTGGTTGCCAGTGCCGCTATCATGGCGCCGATCTGTATATCGGTAACATTTCCTGAAAATATATCTGTAAACATGTCAGACATTTGACTTTCACTCAAATTGATTCGATCGATGATTTTTTTTAGATTTTCCCTAAACATAATGGTTTTTTCTCCTCCAATCATTGAGGCGGTGAATAGCTCTCGGTTTGGTTAATAAAATTTCTCAGAAGCCGTTTGCCCACCCGTGTCATAATAGATTCCGGGTGAAATTGAATTCCTTCTGTGGGATGGGTTAGATGTCTGATTCCCATTATTTCCCCGTCTTCTGATTCCGAGCTTATTTGAAGACAGTCAGGAAAACTTTCCCGTGAAACGGCCAGTGAGTGATACCGCATTGCCTCAAAAGGCTTGCGAATTCCCTGGTACAGTGCTTTTCCGTCAGAGTGTATCAGGGAGGTTTTCCCGTGCATGAGCTTTTTGGCGGAGACCACTTTCCCACCGAAACAAGCTCCAATGGCTTGATGGCCCAGGCACACACCGAGGATTGGGATCTTCCCGGAAAAGTGTTCCACTACCGGAAGAGATATCCCCGCATTTTCAGGTCGGCCCGGTCCGGGTGATATAACAATTCCGGTTGGTTTCCATGAGATAAGGTCTGAAATAGAAGCCGCGTCATTCCGGATTACCTTGACGCAACTGCCGATTTGCTCCAGATATTGTACCAGGTTGTAAGTAAATGAATCATAATTGTCTATCATTATGATCATGTTTTATCCTCCTTCTCATATGATTTCTGAACCAGTTGCAGTGCTTTTTGCATGGCCATTGCTTTATTGACGGTTTCTATGCGCTCCCGTTCCGGATCGGAATCGGCAACGATTCCGGCACCTGCCTGAACGGTCAGCAGCCCTTTTTCAATACTGGCCGTCCGGATGGTTATGGCCATGTCCATATTTCCGTGGAACGAAATATACCCTACGGCACCGCCATAAGGGCCCCGGGGCCTGTTTTCAAGTTCAGCGATAATCTCCATGGCCCTGATTTTGGGAGCTCCTGATAATGTTCCGGCAGGGAAGGTGGCTCGAAGCAAATCCCATGCATCAAATTCTGATTTCAGATCACAAGTTATATTGGATACAAGATGCATGACATGAGAATACCGTTCTACTACCATTAAATCTGTTACCTGTACGGTTCCCACCTCTGCCACACGTCCCAGGTCATTCCGTCCCAGATCCACCAGCATAAGGTGTTCCGCGCGTTCTTTTTCATCCGCAAGAAGCTCGTTGGCCAGAGACCGGTCTTCCTGCTCGTTTTTCCCTCTGGGGCGGGTACCGGCAATGGGGCGGAGGGTGGCAACGCCGTTTTCGAGTCGCACCATAGTTTCCGGTGAAGAGCCTACGAGTGTCATTTCATCCAGCCCCAGGTAATACAGATAGGGAGAGGGATTAATAAATCGTTGCGCCCGGTAAAGCGCCCAGAGATCCGGTGGCGGTGCACAGAAAAAAGGCATGGAAATAACGGTTTGTATGACATCACCCGCCCGGATATATTTTTTTACTTCTTTAACAAGAGATCGGAACGTTTGGGCTTCCAAGGATTCTTTGAGTGTAAATTCGGTATGGATTGGCGTGTCCTTTCCTTCAGGAAAGGGCCGTTCCATTTCTCGTAAAAGTAATTCGGAGCGGCGTTTTGCAGAATAAAACGCTCGATCCGAATCGTCCGGGTTGTCGATGAAAGAGATAACAACTCCAAGTAGTGTATGGCGGATATTATCAAAAATAAGCAGCTCGTCGGGTATAATGAAATGAGCAATCGGCGTATTTTCCGGCAGCAGGTTTGGGATTGATTCAAAAAATGAAACCATTTCATAAGTTAAATATCCTACCATTCCCCCCCAGAATCTGGGGAGTTCGGGCACGTGAGCCGGTCGATACTTGGTCATCCATGTTTTCAGAATGCCAAGGGGATCCCCGTTGTGGGCAATCTGTCGGCAGACACTGTTTTCCCGAATTTCCACAAATCGGGAAAATACCCGTATATGCGTTCGGGCGGAGACTCCAAGAAAACTGTACCTTCCCCATCGCTCACCCCCCTCGACGCTTTCGAAGAGAAACGCAGCCCCGTTGTTTTTATAATTTTTTTTTAAGAGTGAGACCGGTGTATTGGTATCTGCAAGGATTTCCACGCAGACCGGAATGACGTTGCTTTGTTTTGCCAGATGGCGATATTGGTCTATGTCAGGGAATTCATTAATCAGCATATAGGATTCCTTCCTAAAAAGTTCCACAAGCCCAAAAAAAAGCCGTGAGAATTTCCACGGCCGTTTGAAATTAAAAAAAAAGGACCGTGGGTTTGAGTTGCCAGGGTCCTTTGATATGTTACGAATTATAAGTTAGTTGATCAAGTTCCTGTGGCAGACTCGTGGATTTGAGTTTGCCACCACCGGTTCCGGTCGAAGTCTAGTATTTGATTGTAAATATTAAATTTTTCCATGTTGTTCACCAGATTGACTTGAATCCTATATATTATTGTGAAGGTTTGTCAAGGGTTTTTATTTGATTTTGCTGGAGCGGTCATTATTAAGATCACGGGTGACGTGAATTGCCAAAAAAATCTTGACAAGACGAACGAGATTCCAGTAGCTATAGCATAATACAAAGCTCTCGAGTTGGAATTATTAAAAATACTGAACAAAGATGAAATATTTAAGTACAACACAATGCTTATGGTGCTGGTGGCGCATAAACCCAGGGAAGGGGAGTGCCAACAGGTTCATACCGGTGTAAGCTGCTATCATAGAAATAATCTTAGGACCGTGGGCACTTGGAAGCTCACGGTTTTTTTTTGAATAAAAGGCAAGGAGGAGAGACTATGCTGGTTGTGATGGATAAAAAAGCGACCCAAGCAGAGATCGATGTTGTTGTGTCTGCCATAGAAGAGAGAGGTTACACGGCCCGCCCGATTCCGGGGGGAGAAAGAATTTCTATTGGAATTTTAAACAATAAAGGCCAGGTTGATGCATCACCGTTTTTGGGACTTCCGGGAGTTAAAGATACCATTCATGTAACCCGTCCCTATAAACTGGTCGGTCGCGAATTTAAACACGAAGATACCGTAGTTAAAGTTGGGGATGTGTCTGTGGGAAATGGTAATCTGGTGATAATCGCCGGTCCCTGTGCGGTGGAAAGTGAATCCCAGGCTTTGATCATTGCAGAGCATGTACAGCGTAGTGGTGCACAGATTTTCAGAGGCGGTGCGTTTAAGCCCCGAACATCTCCGTATTCCTTTCAAGGTCTGGGCCGGGAAGGATTAAAAATTCTTGCAAAGGTTCGTGACAAGACCGGAATGCCCGTGGTTACCGAAGTCATGGATTTAGAAACCTTTGATTTGGTGGAGGAATACTCGGATGTGATTCAGATCGGCACGCGAAACATGCAGAATTTCAGTCTGCTGCGACGAGCGGGCCATGCAAACAAGCCCGTTGTATTAAAGCGAGGCATGGCCGCGACCATTGATGAATGGTTGATGGCCGCGGAATACATTCTGGAGGGTGGAAACTCACAGGTAATCTTGTGCGAAAGAGGGGTTCGGACGTTTGCTCACCACAGTCGTAACACCCTGGATCTTTCTGCGGTTTCCGTGGTACTTAAAGAAAGTCATTTGCCGATTATAGTTGATCCAAGCCATGCTGCTGGCGTTCGGGATCAGGTGATTCCGTTGAGCAGAGCTGCCGTAGCTGTGGGAGCACAGGGTCTGATGGTGGAAGTGCATCACGCGCCGGATAAGGCATTAAGTGACGGCGCCCAGTCTTTATACCCCCGGCAGTTTGAAAATCTTTGCCGACAGGTTCAATCTATTTTTGATAATTTGCAAAACGGCGTTGAGAAAACTTAGGGGCTTTGCATCGATCTTAAAAAAATATCGAGGTTTGGAATATGATTATCGAGATACTTGCTACCGGCGATGAAATAAGAACCGGTGCGGCCATTGACAGCAATTCGGCCCATATCGCGCAAGTTTTGGAACAAGCGGGTCTTGAAGCCATACGACACACGTGTGTGGGTGATGATATGGATATGATGGTTTCCGTTATAAAAGAGATCGGCGGCAGGGCGAATGTTGCGGTTGTAACCGGAGGGCTGGGTCCGACAAAAGATGATATTACGGCCGAAGCAGCCGCCAAAGCAAAAGGGGTTGAGCTGGCTTTGGATCGGTCGGTTCTTGGTGCGGTTGAAAATTTTTTCAAAACCCGGAAGCGCGCCATGAGTTCTTCAAATAAAAAACAGGCCATGCTCCCTATAGGGTCCGAGCCTTTAAATAATCCTGTTGGATCTGCGCCCGGATTTCTTTTAAAAATAGACAGGTGTTGGTTTTTCTTTGTTCCCGGCGTACCCTTTGAAATGAAACGGATGCTTTCTGATGAAGTCCTGCCGCGTTTACAAAAGCTTCGTGGCGGTACAGGAGAATTAAGCTTGGTTAAGACGCTGTCCACATTCGGCTTGGCCGAGTCGGTAGTCGGTGAACTTTTAACCGGTTTATCCACTGAATTTCCTGAGATAACGCCGGGTTTCCGCTCAAAGTTTCCGGAAATCCAGGTAAAACTTTATATCAGGGGTGAAGATGATCAGGTTCTTCGCAGGATTTTGGAAAATGCGTCTCAATGGGTTTTCGAGAAGTTGGGAAAAAATATCTTTTCTATGGACGGAGCCTCAATGCAAGCGGTTGTGGGCAGGCTTCTGTCCGCAAAACAAGCGACCCTTGCGGTTGCCGAAAGCTGTACCGGCGGGTTGATATCCCACCTGCTTACCAATGTACCGGGAAGTTCAGGCTATTTTCTCTTTTCAGGGGTTACCTATTCAAATCAAGCCAAAACAAAGGTGCTGGGCGTATCTTCCCAAGTGCTACAGAAGTACGGAGCGGTGCATGAAGAGACTGTAAAAATGATGGCTCAAGGGGTACGACATGCTGCCGGAGCAACTTACGGCCTGGCTACCAGCGGTATTGCCGGGCCGGATGGAGGAACTGACGAAAAACCTGTGGGCACGGTTTGTGTCGGTCTTGCCACGCCAAATGACGTCAAAGGATTTCGATTTGTTTTCCCGTTCAATACACGGCTGATGAATAAAAGACTTTTTACCATGAAAGCCCTTGACCTGCTGCGGCGGGAACTCCAGGGTTAGATGGTACCGTCAAAACAGCTTTTGAACCACAATGCCGATTCCCGGACAAAATTTTCCTGGTGTGTTTTATTGCTCATGCGGTGATCCCCATGTTTTTGTACAATCAATTTTTTCGGATCGCCGGCTTTTTCATATATTTCTTGGGCATTTGACGGAGGGACAAGATCATCGGAATCTCCATGAAATATTAGAATGTGGTGAGTCGATGAAAGCTTGTCTGAAATGTCGGAGTCAAGATATCTTTTATTAAACGTCGGTGTTCGTGGGTTTGAATGGTCTGATTTTTCCAGTTCCTTGATGATGGTACTGCCGCGTACAGGCGTAGCACAGATGACGATTGAACATGCATGAGATGCTGAAAATACGGACAAGCAGACAGCACCCCCCATACTGCTTCCGAAAAGTCCTATTCGGCTGCCGGTATCTTTTCTGTTTTGAATTGTCTTTATTGCGCTGGTCATGTCATTGCATCGCGCTTCGAGAGAAGTGACATCCTGGAAAATTCCATCACTTTTCCCGCATCCTCTATGGTCGAATCTGAAAAATGCGATGCCAAACTTATTGCATTGACCGGCAAGAGCTATTTGTTTGGGAGAACTGCCGCTGCTGAAAAGACCGTGTGAGCCGATAACAACCGGAGGATTTGGTGCAGCCGGAAGGTGCAGCGTCCCATTGAGAGTAAACCCGTTGGATGAGAACATGACATTTTTTTGATTCATGGTTGGTTTATCCCATGAATCGTGATATTTTTCAATAAAAATGAAAAACAAAAGTTAAGCCACTAAGGCACGAAGGCACAAAAAAGGGTATGAAATATAAACCGTTTTAACGTTCCTTTTATTAAAGACGGTATTAAAAGAATTATATTATAATTTTTGGTGTCTTCGTGTCTTCGTGGTCCAAAAAAATGAAAATTAAAAAAGGACAACTTGTCGAACTTGAAATTTCTGGGATAGCCTTTGGCGGCAAAGGTCTTGCCCGGGTGAACGGGCTTGCTGTTTTTGTTGACGGGGCGGTGCCTTTGGATTTGGTTATTGCCCGCATCGTAAAGAAAAAGAAGCAATATGCGGAGGCCCGTGTGCATACACTGGTTACTCCTTCTCCATACAGAATATCTCCGGATTGTGTGTACAGCGGTTTTTGCGGCGGCTGCAAATGGCAGTTTTTAACTTACGAAAAGCAGCTGGAATACAAACAGCAGCACGTTCTGGAATCCATTGAGCGAATCGGACTTATCCGCGATGTACCGGTACATCCGACACTATCATCGCCCACCACTTTTGGATATCGGAATAAAATGGAGTTTTCCTGCTCCGATCGAAGATGGCTTTTGCCGGATGAAATGGGGAAAGAGGGTGTTGACACAGGTTTTGCTTTAGGGCTTCATGTGCCGGGGACTTTTTACAAAGTTCTTGATACCCGTTCCTGCCTGCTTCAGCCGGAACTGGGGAACCATATCCTCCATGATGTCAGAACGTTCATCAAGGCTTCAGACGCGCCTGTCTACGGCCTTCGCACTCATACGGGTTTCTGGCGTTTTCTGATGCTCAGACATTCTGTTGCGTATGACCAGTGGATGGTGAACATCATTACTGCAAAAGAAGCGCCGGAAATCGTGCAGCCCCTGGCATTTCAACTTATGAAAAAATATCCTCAAATCATTTCAGTGGTAAACAATATTACTTCCCGCAAAGCCGGTATTGCCGTGGGGGAATATGAAATTCACCTTTACGGTCGCTCCTGCATAACGGATAAAATCGGGGAGCTGGAGTTTGAAATATCGGCAAACTCTTTTTTTCAAACCAATACCCTGGCCGCCCGAAGCCTATACCATACCATCGAGGAATATGCCGGACTCTCGGGACGGGAGACGGTTGTGGATCTTTACAGCGGGACCGGGGCCATCGCCATTTGTCTTGCCCATGGCGCAAAAAAGGTGATCGGCATGGAAATTGTTGAGAGTGCTGTGGCCGATGCAGTAAAAAACTGCCGGATTAACGGCGTTTCCAATTGTCAATTTATTGTCGGTGACATTAAAGAAGGGCTTGCGCGGATCATAGACAGACCTGAAGTTATGATTATCGATCCTCCCAGGGCTGGGATGCATAAGGATGTTGTCAAACGGGTTCTTGAAATGGCCCCTCAAAGGGTTGTTTATGTATCCTGCAACCCCGCAACTATGGCGAGGGATATGGGTATGATGAAGGAAAGCTATCGTGTGTTGGAAGTACAGCCGGTTGACATGTTTCCCCACACCTATCACATCGAGTCGGTTGCCAGACTTGAAAAAAGAGGGCAATGACAAGATAGATTCCTTTTTTTACTTTTTCTTGACACAAGTTATTAATTTTCTTAAACTATCGTAATTAAGATAAATATAATCGGTGTAAGCAGAAAGAGTCGAGTTCGAACATGCGGATGGTACAGGTGAAATTACGGAGGCATTATGGAAATCAAGACGGTCAAGATTGAAAAGACGGATGATTTGAATATGATCTTAGGGCATTCTCACTTTATCAAAACGGTCGAAGATGTCTATGAGGCGATCGTTAATACTGTGCCGGGAGCGAAATTCGGTCTGGCATTTTGTGAAGCCTCCGGTCCGTGCCTAGTGAGATATACCGGAACGGATAACGATCTAATTGAATTGGCGAAGAAAAATGCCTATAATCTTTCAGCGGGACACTGTTTCATTATTTTTATGAAAGACATGTTTCCCGTCAATGTTTTGAATACCATCAAAAACGTTCCGGAAGTCTGCAGAATCATTTGTGCAACGGCAAAT
>JASFHC010000056.1:0-11062 GCA_050123435.1 Desulfobacterales bacterium | reverse complement strand
GAAGATGGTTCGGCGGAGCTGTTTTTTGATGACATCGATTTGGTATCTGTTTGATATGATTTCATTTCAAACTATCGACTTATTATTACGAACGGGTTAATTGAAGACGCGATTAATTCCACCATCCATTACTTGTGTATATTTCTGGTATTTATTTTGGAGTCTGTTTAAAGAACCTCTCTTTTTTGGCCTCTCTTCAAACTAAACTCCTGAGCATTTGCACAAGATATAAGGAAAGGAAAAACTTTAGATGGAAGGTTATGTCAAATCGTACAGTGAAAAAAAGGGCTATGGTTTCATACACACTGAAGAATATGGGGACGTTTTCGTTCATAAATCGGGTGTCAGGGAATTTGGGCATTTCGGTTTACAAGAGGGTGACCCTGTATCTTTTGAATTAAAAGAAACTTCTAAAGGCAGACAAGCCGTCAACTTACAGCCCGTCAAATCCTATTAATTTGGAAACGTACAACACTTTTTTTATCTTAATGCTTATCATTAGCGATAAGGAGTGCGCCATCTTGCGAATAAAGATAGATCGTTTGCTTTCGTTTCCTATTAATTCTTCGCCGAATAAATCCGACCTGCGCCCCTGATCCATCCCTTTTCCAAGTATTGCAAATAATTTTTTCTTAAATTTCCGGAGCTGCGGAAGAAAAGACACCGGTGGGTACGAATTATGTAAAACATGCCATATTTTTTGTGTAATTTACTTCACAATTATGTGCTTTTTTCTGTGATTCGTATATACTTTCTACACCCTACAATTGACTCAACTGACTGATACAAAAGGCATTGGAATATAACTGATTGTATTTGCACGATTTTTGCATACTACAATCGAAAGTATTCATCATTAATTGCTAATTTCTCGTAAATCCTGACAAAAAAGGAATTATCAATGAAAGAAAAACGTCTATATAAAAGATTTTCGGCTAAACTTCCTATAAAACTGGAGGCCATAACGTCAAGCAGGAGAAGGGTTCTGCTTGTTGAAACCAAAGACATATCTGCCACCGGTGCTTTCATTTATACAAAGGAGGCCTCTTATATTCCGGATGATACGCAGTTTATTCTAGAGTCTTATTACCCAAAGAAAAGCGCTATAAAACTGAAGCGATTGAATCAGTTAAAAAATTGTATGGCCACTGTGGTGCGCTCAACTTCGGAAGGTATAGCACTTCGTTTTAACAGACCAGTCGAACTATTTGTTTAAATTGAAACAATAAAGGAGTTGTCAATGAAAGAGCGACGCCTATATAAAAGACATACGGCCAGGCTCCCCTCAAGACTAGAAGCCATAACTCCGTCGGGCAACAAAAAGATTTATGATCTCGAAACCAAAGACATATCTATTGGCGGGACATTCGTTTATACTAAAAAGTCTTTATCCTTTCCGGAAGGAACACGGTTTACACTAGACCTCGCCATCCCGAGTGGCGCTGTTAAAGAACTTACGGTGGTGAAAAGTTTGATGGAATGTACGGGTACAATGGTGCGCTCAACTTCAGAAGGCATAGCAATTCAGTGTGATACAGAGTGTGAGATTATGAGTATAAGAGGCTCGTAAATTGCGATAGCGTAGGTCAAATTCTTCTACATGGTAATGGTGTGTTAGGCAGAGTCAGCAATGCTCCGGTCTTTATCCTAAAAAATTTGAAGTCCAAAATTATTGCCATTTTGCTGTGAAATCTTCAATGTAAGGCCTCTGGTAAATAAAAAACAGGTTTTTGAATTGCTGAATTGTTTGGAATATGGTTTTTCAAAAAGGACAAACTCATTTGATAGGGTTTGTCCTTTTGCTTTTTTATGGATTTTTTTATATATAATTTCAATTGTGGGATTAAGATGTTAGGTTTTGTTTGAATAAAGATAAAAGATATTTGATTCATTTTTAAAATTTTGAACGCTCTTCTTAGTTTATAAAAACATCCGGTTAATTCCATGGCGACAAATCTTCCCCCTGAGTATTTTGAGGCGGATAAACGATATCGTGCCGCCAAAACACCTGGTGAGAAAATTTCTTGTATCGAAGAATTGCTGCGCATTGTTCCCAAACACAAAGGCACGGACAAGCTCAGGGCCGGACTGCGCAAACGTCTCTCTAAATTTAAAACCACCGCTCAGGCCAAAAAAGGTATCGGCAAGCGAGAATCGGCTTTTCGTATCGAAAAAGAAGGTGCCGGACAAGTGGTGCTGGTTGGTCCTGCCAATGTGGGTAAATCCGCCCTGGTATCAGTTCTCACCAACGCTACACCCGAAATCGCTGACTTTCCGTATACAACCTGGAAACCTACTCCGGGAATGATGCCAATGGAAAACATCCAAATCCAACTGGTGGACACGCCGCCGCTTAACCGGAATTTTATGGAGCCGGAATTGTTGGACCTGATTCGCAGATCGGACTATATTTTACTGGTCGTGGATTTGCAGACGGATCCGGTACATCAGCTTGAAGACTCTGCTGACATACTTCAAGAACACCGGATCATGCCCGACCACTTAAAGGAGCTTTATCCCGAGCAACGCGGCTTAATCTTCATACCCTTTTTGGTGCTGACCAACAAGTTTGACGATGACAATTTTGATGAGAATTTCGAAATTTTCTGTGAGCTACTTGAGAATGACTGGCCTTCAATTCCGGTTTCAGCAACCACCGGTCGCAATCTGGAACAGTTTAAAAGGATGCTGTTTGAGCGACTCAAAATTATACGCGTCTACTCCAAAGCTCCCGGTAAAGAGCCGGATCTCAAGGAACCGTTTATTTTGAAAAAAGGAGATACGGTTGAGGACTTTGCAGGAAAAGTCCACAAAGATTTTGCCAGCAAATTAAAAACCGCCCGATTATGGGGCACAGCCGTCTATGACGGACAGTTGGTTCAACGAGACCACGTGTTAAGCGATGGTGATATTGTGGAATTGCAGATATAAAGGACCGGTTTTTTCGAGTCGGCAATCTGCATTGTGGGTTTTAAGATCGGTTCAGAGTTTATGATATTAAACCATTAACTCGAAATTACGAATTCTCGATTTCTGCCTGAGTTTATTACCTTTTTTTACCGTTAAAAGCCGTTTATAGGAATTAAAAGCCGTCTAAAAACCGTCTGTTTATCAAGGTAAAAATGAGATTAACGTTGCCTCCACTTCGATTTCAACCGTATATACATCATTATAATAATGAGAGAACACACCAGGGAAAATGGTGTCAGGGCAGAACTCCCATGGCGACCTTTATTGAAGGAAAGAATATTTATAACGATAAAAATCTGGATTCACGGTTGGCAGCTTAACTGTCATTGACATCCAGAAGGATCTGACCTCTGTCGAATCAAGTATCGTTCAGGACAAATAAATCTAAAAATGCAAGCCCCATCCTCCGTGCAGGCCGAAATCCGGGCTATTACTCATGGTTATAACATTTTCAATCAAGGCCAATTCTATCAAACCGTACCTTGTTTTCCATTTGAACCCAAAGTGTATTTCATGGGAAGCTTGATCCAATACATCGATATTTTTTATATTCGGACCGCTATAAAGGTACTGGACAAGTATGGAAAACGTCGGCGTGTAGTGCCATGAGAGTACGAATAATCCGGTAACCGCCCGGTCTTCGAAATCTATCGGCACTACACCCGGTGCGGGCTCCAGAACGTCTCTTGATTCATACAGAGTATATCCCAACGATGCATAGGTGTACCATCTTTTTGACCAGCGTTTGGCAAGACCAAACCCCAGACCGACGTCCACGGGATGATTGTCCCTGCATAGATCCGCACATTTTAGTCCATACCGAACGCCGCCGAAGACATTGGCCGACGGCCAAATTTTTGTTCCATGAGTCAGAGTGTAGCTCATCAAAAGCACGATACCGTTATTTTCCAGGTCCTCGGCCGACGTCTCACTCAACATCTGACCGGTCTTCGGGTCGAACCGCTGAATCACCTTTCTATTCTTGGACACGTCATCCCGGCCGTCCTGACTAATACCGAACAGATCATGAAATCCCTGGATAAACCCATCCATTTCACCGCCAAAATAGTTCCGGTTTTCAAACTCTAAAGACAATCCGAACCGCTCATTGAACCCGTACGTTACAGTTACTATGGTTTCAGACATTTCATAGTCCAGAAGGTATTCCGATTCGTTGGCCCAAACATTTGACCACGTGTTGGCAATGCGGGTTTCCCAGCCCGGCTTGATATCTCCGGGAATAAGCAGCGGCAGGGTGAACCGCAGGCTCTGAGCAGGTGACTGGGAGCGCAGGTTAATTTTCCCAAGACCGTAATTGTAATCATGGCCCAGTTCTTCGCTCCATCCGGGCAGAGCCGAAAAAGCAATACAACTCAATGCCACCACTGTAAGCAAAAATCCTCTGATCCTCCACCGTCGGAAGCAGTAACGATTTTTGAGTTGCATGGGTATTTCCTTTTCTGCATAACGGGGATATGCTTCGCCTATTATTCATGGAGCTATTCAATTGGAAAAAACTCTCTCATCTCTTAATTATTAAATTGAATTCAACATCCTCGATATCCGGCAATGCGTTTCCACGAGATGCAAAAAATAAGGTCACTATAACAACACAAAGACAAAAAATAGCCACCATTAGTGAAATGATCAGAAATATTTTAAACATGATTAATCACCAAGCGATTAGTAAAAATAATCCCTAATAAGGAGTAGCCTTTATTTTTACATTCAATTTTTTTAGCAGGAAAATGATTTTTTAACCTGGCTTTGCGATACATTCCCAAAAAATCTCTCTACAGCAAAGTTCCGCTTTCAGGACGATCTGTTAAAAAAACTACTTTATCCATTCTAAACCACCTGTTCGCTTGAGCCTCGTTGGTTTACCACTTAAATATATTAACAAAAGCAATAATTATGCCAATTAAGATGGGGTGATGGCTGCTCGTTATCGGTTGCCAGTTGCTGGGTAAAACAGGGTAGAATTGAAGTTCGAGTTTAAAATTTCTGTTGCCATTCAACCACCAATCTGTTTAAAAACTGAACAACAGAACTGTTTAATATTTGAATAGTTGGTGTCAATGTTCGAACAGAAATTAAACAAGTATTGGAAAACAGTGGTTGATGATACGATTCAGAATGAGGTCGTAATTATGGACATAAAAACATCATATTTCGATTAACATGGCTATCGACTCAGTTGTCGGGCATTCTAAAACAAAGGTCCTTGAGGAAACCCTGAACTACATTAAATTGCAATGCCTATAAATTTAAGAGCAGAAATAAATCAATTGGATACAGAACATTATTTATCTCATTTATATTCTGGCATTATATTTGCTGTTTTTTTTGTAAAGGGTATTTTGGCGAGGAAGATACCTAACATCATTTTTTGTATAAAAGATGATGGTAAAGGCTATGATATCAAAGCTCGGTTGTTCTCGGCTTTGAATGAGAAACGAATGGGAATTCGGAGCATGGAGCAAAGAGCTAAATTGCTTCAAGGTGGAATGGTGATTCAATCAAGGCCGATGCTGGGAACAAAGATTTCTATTAGGCTTCCATATAAGGACAATAATAGTGGCTCAAAAGAAAACCATATTGATAATAGACGACCATCCCCTTTTTAGGGAAGGCCTTAAAGCGATCATCGGACGCGACCATAGATTTGAGGTGGTCGGGGAGGCTGGAAACGGACATAAAGGACTCCAGATAGCGAGGGAACTTAAGCCGGATTTGGTGCTGGTGGATATGTCTTTGCCGGATCAGAGCGGCATCCAACTGACCCGCGAAATTAAGAATGCATCGCCGAAAACACATATTATGATTATTACCATGCACTCCAAAGTTGATTATATTGTCAAGGCATTTCAGGCCGGAGCCAAAGGATATGTGGTCAAGGAATCGACCTCTAAAAGACTTTTACAGGGAATGGATGCTGTTTTGAAAGGAGAGTATTTTATGGACAGTTCCGTTTCCCACATGGTGGTTGAAAAGCTTATGCAATTCCCGAAAAAAGAGGCGAAGATTACCGATGCCACCTATGAAACTCTGACCCCCAGAGAGCAAGAAATCATGGCATTGCTTGCACAAGGCCTTTCAGCCAAACAGATTGCAGAAAAACTTTTCATTAGCCCCAAAACTGTTGAGAATCACAGATCAAATATTTTACGCAAGCTTAATATGCACAGCACACTAGAGCTGGTTCGACATGCTGCAAGGTTAGGAATTATCGATGTGGACCTGTGGAAAGGATAAACTTGTCCACAAAAACCTATTTTATCAGTATTTCTCCCGATTGTGCGGGATAAATACCCTCCCCATAGGGGTCCCCACCATCAAAATGAAGCCCTCTCTCTATGGACAGAATAAACTCCAAACTGATAATGGTTTATTTTGTTCGAATCTGACATAACATCTCGAAGCAATTTAATAAAAAGAGGTATTGCATGGCTAAGCATATGCTGGAGCTTATCTTTATGTTCCTGGAGAATGAAGAGAAATTCGACATTTATCGATATTTTGTTCATTAGTTTTTCCACCTGTGCGGTGACATGAAAAATTTCCCTAACTCCCCTTTAAAAAAGTGGGATTTTAGTGGTTCGCTTACGGTGCGCGTTAGCCTGGCTGAAATTATAAACGTACAGGTCGAAGTTTTTAAACGCCCCAAAATAGGAGGTTCTATACCATATGAAAAATAGAACTTATAAACGCCATAAATGTAAAGCGTCCGTTATATGCAACTGTTTTAATAAAGATAAAACCTTTAATGTCAAAATGCTTAACTGCGGTGAAGGCGGCATGTATTTCGAGTCTGATTCATTTTTCAAAGAAGGAACGAATATTTTCTTCAAGGTGAAAACCTGCTCCTTTGATACTTCTGCACCGGAACTATGCCATGGGCTGAGAACCGCATCCCTCGCTCAAGTAAGATGGTGGAAGGAAATGAGCAGCGAAGACGCTTCTCGTTTTGGAATTGGCGTCAAATATTATTAAAGGTCTATTATCTTATTCCCTTTCTTATGCGCCGAGAAATGTGGCCTCTGTGCCGCCCTTCCATAATTTTGCTTCTATTTAGTAAACAGAATCAAAATTAAGTATAAAGAATGCAGAGGAGCAGCATATCATGACCGGGCCTTCAACCAACCCCCGAGTTCTTATAGTGACTCCTGAAGTCACCTATCTTCCTGATGGCATGGGACAAAATTCCAATGGCCTGAATGCCAAAGCAGGAGGTCTTGCAGATGTCTCGGCAGCTTTAATAAGTGCGCTTTACAATCAGGGTGCCGATGTCCATGTAACACTTCCGGACTATCGCTCAATATTCAACGGCCACTTGTCTCCAATTGTTAGAAGGGAAGTGAGTGCAATAAAAAAAAGCGTACCTGATGAAAGAATTCATTTGGCCCAGGACAGGGCTTTTTACTATCGTAATTATATCTATTCCGGTTGTGAGTTTGAAAACATTAAAATTTCACTTGCGTTTCAGCGAGAGGTTATCAACAATATCGTTCCCAGAGTTCAGCCGGATCTTATCCATTGCAATGATTGGACGACAGGTTTAATTCCGGCCATGGCAAGGCAATTGGATATTCCCTGCCTTTTTACTATTCACAATATCCATACAGTTAAATGCCTCCTTTCTGAAATTGAAGAAAGGGGTATTGACAGCGCTTCGTTTTGGCATAATCTTTTTTTTGAACATTTCCCTTCCAACTACGAGAACACCAGAGGTTCAATTCCAATAGATTTCCTCACAAGTGGGGTTTTTGCAGCCCATTTTGTAAATACTGTTAGCTCGCAATTCTTGAAAGAAATGGTTGAAGGACGGCACGGTTTTGTGAAAAATTCTATGCAAAGAGAAATGTCCAACAAATGCAACGCTGGATGTGCTGTCGGGATTTTAAACACCCCCGACCCTTCCTACAACCCATCCTTTGATGAGACCCTGCCCTGTAAATATTCCGCAACAGACCATGTTTTTGGGAAAAAGACCAACAAACGCATTCTTCAGGAAACTTTAGGTTTGATCAAGGATACTCAGGCCCCCATCTTCTTCTGGCCCTCGCGACTGGACCCGGTCCAGAAGGGATGTCAGCTGCTGGCTGAGATAGTTTATAAAGTAGTCTCCCGCTATTGGAAACAAAATCTTCAGATCGTTTTTATAGCAGACGGGGAGTTTCAAAGGCATTTTAAAGAGATTGTTCGATTCCACAAATTGTCTGAACGGATAGCAATATGTGGATTCAACGAACGTTTGGCCCGCCTGGCCTATGGGGCTTCGGATTTTGTGCTGATGCCTTCAAGTTATGAACCTTGCGGTCTTCCGCAGATGATAGGTTCTATCTACGGATCCCTTCCGGTAGCCCATGATATCGGCGGAATTCACGATACAGTAGGCCATTTGGATGTAGATAGAAACATCGGCAACGGTTTCCTGTTCAAGACTTTCGACTCAGGCGGGCTGTCCTGGGCTATTGATCAGGCAATGCACTTTTATATGTTGCCGATTAAAGAAAAGGAACAGCAAATCAATCGGATAATGCTGCAAAGTGCCTTCAGGTTCAATCATAGGGTAACAGCTCAACGTTACATAGATCTTTATGAAAAGATGTTACAGCGTCCGCTTATTAACCCGGAGAATACAGAGTCCCGTGTGATGAACAAAAATTCCGGTAAAAAAGAACCATGCGTTCAAGATACTCCGGATTTGATGGCCAACAACACCGAAACGGTCAGCCAATCTTTGTTAGATAATTCAGATAAGCAAAACATTATAAGTTTATCGGAAAGAGAGTGGAGCGCCGATGAACAGCAATCAAAATTGCTCCAAATAAACAAATAACTTTGGCAACCAACCGGGCTCGGATATTCGAAATGGTATAGATCTGGTCGATTATATTGCTGCGGCACTGGTAGACAATCCGGAAAATGTGGCGATTGAGGAGATCGCAGGAAACCAGGCATCGGTGTTTGAACTGAAGGTTGCCAAAGAAGATTTGGGAAAAATCATCGGCAAAAAGGGCCGGACTGCCCAAGCCATCCGGACTATTTTAAATGCATCTGCGGCAAAAACAAAAAAAAGCACAATACTTGAGATCGTTGATTGAACGAATGCGCCCACCTGCCACTGTAAAGCACAAGCGGGAAGGGAAGGAAACATAATGGCAAACATACTTATTATAGATGATCAGGAGTGGGCAAAGGATTTATGCAGAGAAGGGCTTGCCGGTGAAAGCCACAGAATCCAAGTCACGGATGATATAGAGTCTGTTAGTAAAAACATTTTATCATTTAAACCTAATGTAGTGCTCCTTAACCTTTACCTGAAGCATGGGTTTCTCGTATGGGATGTCTTACGTAACATTAAAATACAAGAACCAAATCTCCCGGTGCTTATTATTGCTCCATACCACAATTACTTGTTTGATCATCGTCTTTCTCAAGCCAATGGATATTTGCTCAAGAGCCACTCTGCTGCCGATGAACTCAAGCAAAAGGTATCCACGTTATTGGAAAACAATCTCACCAAGTAGGAAGCTGCAGAATTATATTTGTCAATCAGCTGAATCATCGATTACTGCAATAGAGCAGAAATCCAACTATGATAAAATATTCTGTGTTCAAATATATATCTGGTACTCTGAAAAAGAACCAACATTGTGATCATTAATGGATACACCCGAATCTGACCTGTTCCAATGGGTTGGATTTTCCAACATATCTTAATTTGACGAACCTTTGATCCCTCCGGGAGACCACAATCTGTTGAAATTATTTTAATAAAAATCTAGACTTTTTTGTTTTTATATGCCATGTTTTTACATGGCACGAGGTTTACTCAAACCTAATCCAAACAATGCCAGTATACATGAGCTTAAAGAAGTGGCTCGCGTGGGTTTGAGTGAAACGTCATTGCGTTGTACCGCGATTCAAATGCATATTGTAAGTGTTACCCGTGAAACCTCTCATTCAGATTCTAAGACGTTCCAGGCATTTTTAGATGAGGCTGCTAAGTTTATCAATTTTCAAAGACCATGCAATATTCTTGTTGTGGACAATGCCTCTTGGCATCGTCGAAAAACATTACAATGGCATGGTTGGGAGCCAATGTATTTGCCACCATACTCGCCGGATCTAAATCCTATTGAACGCATCTGGCTTGTGATGAAGGCGCAATGGTTCAACAACCATGTATGTCGAAATATTGATCAATTGACAGAACGACTCGATCAGGAACTTCTTGACGTTATTAATAACCCAAAACAAACCAAAAAAACGGCCGCAATCGGAACGTTATTTTGAGAAACACTATAGTCTGTCAAGTGAATTTTGCATCTTAAAACTCTATTTGATTATAATTAACGGCCATCACTTATTTTATGTAAAAAAATTTTAACGAAACCTATCCCCTAATTTATATTGCCGCCATATTGGAACTCGCGGCCATAATGAACTCAGATTTATTAGAATATTTGTATCTACATATGGAAATGAAATGAAATCCATTAAAGATTCAATTCCGTTGTAAGAAGTTAATTCTATTCTACGTTCTTCTCTAAATTTTTTATAAGTCGGTGAGTATTTTTCTCCGCCATCGGAAACAAAGCGATAGCGAAAACCTTGAAATTCTTTTTCATGTATGTAAATAAGAAGATATTCAGTTGTTTTTGCATTGCATATTTTTCTTGGGTCCAATCTGCCACGCTCACCGTTTTTTCTTATCTTTTTGAATATTTCAATGATCGTTCGCCTGGGTATACCATAATTCATCAATCTATTTATAATTATAACTTCCAGACAATTTGTTTCGGAAAATTCCCTGCTCTTTCCAGTACCCTCCCCAAGTCTAATATCAGGTATGATGGCACCACCCTTAATATAATAGTGCAAGGTGTTAACTTTCATCCCTGTTATTTCTTCGATCATTTTTGATGTAAACTTATTTGCATTCATAATTGATAGTTATCACTTATAATAGATTGAGCCCTTTTGTCAACTTTTTTATAAATTTTATTGGAAAACAAACTCAACATTTTAACTGCAATTTTTTTTTACTTGAAAGTTGCGGAAAATAGGTGCATATAGGGTGAAT
>JASFHC010000055.1:0-11071 GCA_050123435.1 Desulfobacterales bacterium | reverse complement strand
ATGCCACAACATCAAAGGCATATGTGCCCACAATCTCCTGGAAAAGGTCAGTATAGGCCGGATTGAAATCGATTTCTATGCCGGCTTTGATATTTATGGCTTCTTTGTATTGGCGTTTTAAAAGCTGTATGGCCTGAAAATAATAAGGAATTTCACCCGGAGCCATTGAAAGTCCTTTTTCGGATTCCTGGACGGTCAGATGATCCAGAAAACATATTTCACTCATGCCCAGACTGATGGCACTTCGGATATAGGATTCCATGGAACCTTGGGCATGATTACAAAGCAGCGTATGGATGTGGTAGTCGATCATTGTTTATATTGGCGTCAAGCAGTTACTACAAGACTCTGGTTGATCAGATCTAGATGACATGATATGAATTGAATTGTCAATTACTAACACCCAAAATTCGGGTAAAAGTATATTTTACATGGGGAAAAAAATCTCAAAAACCGTATTTTGCTGTCAGACATGCGGCTATCAAACGCCCAAATGGATGGGCAAATGTCCTGATTGCGGGGAATGGCAGAGCTTTGTTGAAGAAATTAAGTCGGTTAAACCGGATCAAGAGGCCATGCGGAGTTTATCTTTTCCTCAAACCCAACCGGTTCCGATCGATTCTGTTACACTTGAACAAGAAGATCGCCTGTTGACCGGAATCGGCGAATTTGACCGGGTTCTGGGTGGGGGCCTTGTTTCGGGAACCCTTATTCTGATCGGCGGAGATCCGGGGATCGGCAAATCCACCCTGATGCTGCAAGCCCTGAATGGTCTTGCCGGAGCAGGGCGTAAAGTATTATATGTTTCAGGGGAAGAATCCATCCGGCAGATAAGGATCCGGAGCCAAAGGTTGACTGCCACCGGCTCTGATTTGCTAGTGGTTTCGGAAAACGATATGGATTCCATCCTGTCCATGGCGGCTTCGGTTCAACCGGAAGTCATGGTGATCGATTCGATCCAGACCATGTTCAGTCCGGACCTGACCTCCGCTCCGGGAAGCGTCACCCAGGTTCGGGAGTCTGCCATGCGGCTCATGCTCCTGGCCAAAAAGACCGGAATCCCTATATTTCTGGTGGGTCACGTAACCAAAGACGGCGCTATTGCCGGGCCCAGGCTTCTGGAACATATGGTGGATACGGTGCTTTATTTTGAAGGGGATCGGGACCATGTGTTCAGAATTTTACGAGCGGTTAAGAACAGATTCGGGTCGACCAATGAAATCGGCGTGTTTGAGATGAGAGAAAACGGCCTGAATCAAGTAGCCAACCCTTCGGCGATATTTTTGGCCGAACGCCCGGAAAATACACCGGGTTCCGTAGTTACGGCCAGCATGGAGGGGACCCGGCCGATTCTTGTCGAACTGCAGGCCCTTGCCAGTAGCACCAGCTTTGGAAACCCTCGAAGAACCATTCTGGGCATCGATCACAACCGGGTGGCGTTGCTGGTGGCGGTCATGGAAAAAAAACTAGGCATGCATTTAATGGGGCACGATATCTTCATTAATGTTGCCGGAGGCGTTAAGATTGTTGAACCCGCTGTTGATATGGGAATCGTTTCTGCGGTTGCGTCGAGCTTTTTAGACCGGCCCATTCTAAAAGGTACCATTATTTTTGGGGAAGTAGGATTAACCGGAGAAGTCAGGGCCATCGGCCACGTTGAGACCCGGATTGCCGAAGCAAAAAAAATGGGGTTTACCCGATGCCTTATTCCCAAAAGCAATTTGAAACGAATGACCAAAATAAAAGGCATTGAAATGGTAGGAGTAAAGACCATCTCTCTTGCCATGGAAGAACTGTTTTAATGATATGAAGCCGGGATCCGCTAAACATAACCGATGGCAGGATCATTATGCCCGCCGGGCAAAAAAAGAGAAATTTCCTGCGCGGTCTGTTTATAAGCTTAAAGAGATGCAGCAAAAATACAATCTGATCAAAAAAGGAGACAAGGTCCTGGATTTGGGGTGTGCCCCCGGGTCATGGCTTGTTTATGCTGCGAAGCTCACAGGGAATGAAGGAGGGGTCGTGGGCATTGACCTCAAACCGGTTTCCGAGAGGCTTCCGTCTCATGTAAGGGTTTATCGCGGCGATATCCTCTCCATGGATGATGAATTGTTTAAATTGACGGGAAACAATTTTAATGTTGTTCTCAGCGACATGGCCCCGGCAACGACCGGCAGCAGCCATGTTGATAGTGCACGGTCTTTTAATCTTTGCCAGGCGGCACTGTCCATTGCTCAGGCAACGCTTGTCAAGGGAGGAACGTTTGTTTGTAAGATTTTTCACGGAGAAGATTTTAAAACATTTTCGGATGCCGTTAAGCAAGGATTTACCCGGCACAAGATTTTCAAACCGCAAAGCAGCCGAAAGGCGAGCAAAGAAATTTATATTGTCGGATTCGGGAAAAAATAGGAGGTAAATATGTCAGGGCATAGCAAGTGGTCTTCTATAAAACATAAAAAGGGTATCACCGATGCCAGGCGGGGTAAAGTTTTCACCAAGCTTATTAAAGAAATTACCGTTGCAGCGCGTTTTGGAGGAGGAGATCCGGCTGCAAACCCAAGGCTGCGGACCGCTATCCAGGCCGCTAAAAATGAAAATATGCCCAAAGACAACATTGAGCGGGCCATTAAAAAAGGGACCGGCGAACTGGAAGGCGTGAATTACGAAGAGAGTATTTACGAAGGATACGGCCCGGGCGGCGCTGCTGTTTTCATCGAGTCACTCACAGACAACAAAAACAGAGCGGTGGCGGATATTCGTCATATTTTAAGCAAAGCCGGGGGGAATCTGGGCTCCAATGGATGCGTTGCATGGATATTTGAAAAAAAAGGGTATATCGTTGTGGAAAATGATGCGGTAGACGAGGATGCTCTGATGGAAGTTGCCATTGATGCCGGAGCCGAAGATGTAAGAGAAGATGACAGTAATTATGAAATCATTACGGATCCTAAAGAGTTTGAAGCGGTAAAGGCCGCTATAGAAGCGCAATCGGTTCCCTATATTGTTGCAGAGGTAACTATGTTTCCACAATCAACCGTAAACCTTAAAGGCAAGGAAGCCGAGCAGATGGTCAAATTGATGGAAACACTTGAAGATTGTGATGATGTGCAAAAGGTCTACACCAATGCCGACATTCCCGAGGAATTGGTCAGTGGCTAACAAAATTTATGGATGGACACTATCTAATTTGTGCTATTTGATAGATTCCCTTCATAGGATATTTATCTGATATCCATCATTATCCATATCCTGAAGATAGGCCGCATAGTATCCGGCTTTTACCGTATGGAACCACTCATGACCCTGCTGGCGGCATGTCTCACAGGCTCCGTACGGGATATGCACACACAGGGCCCGATAGCCAGTGGTTGCCTGTGTATCAATCTTAAACATGCCGGGACAGTCTGAACAAAACCGCAAGGTTTCCTGTTGGTTTTCGGAAATACCGTCGGTATCGTAGTATATTCGACGATTGCGTTCGACAAACGTTTTGTTCGGTAAACGGTGTTGATCTCTATGACGCCAGGCATGCAGGATCGAGTCGCACAGGTCCTTAATATAGTCCATCACCCCGGGTTCCTCCCGGATCTCTTCGGGTTCAAGATCCGGCTCGCGAACAAAGGAATAGTCAACGCCTGCCAGGGCCAGGATTATTCCGGTGTTGATATAGGGCAAGGCCGACTCGATGGAGTATCCACCTTCCAGTACACAAATATCCGGGTCGAGCAACTCGTTCAGTCTGGCATATCCTCTTGCAGTAAAGGCCATATGCGTAATGGGATCCGAGTAATGATTGTCCTGACCTGCTGAATTTATTATCAGATCCGGCTTGAATTCATCCAAAACCGGTAAAATAAGATTCTCTATGGCATGTAAAAACCCCTGGTCACTGGTTCTGGGGGGCAGTGGCACATTCAGGGTCAACCCCAAGGCCCCGGGACCACCGAATTCGTCGGTAAAACCTGATCCGGGATACAAAGTGCGACCATCCTGATGCATAGAAATATATAGCACATTGGGATCATGCCAATAGATATCCTGAGATCCATCCCCATGGTGACAGTCGGTATCCACAATGGCGATTTTCTTGATATGGGAATAGTTTTTTCGAATCCACTCAACCATCACGGCCTCGATATTGATGTTGCAGAATCCCCGAGCACCATGTACTATGCGCATGGCATGATGCCCCGGGGGCCTTACCAGTGCAAATGTCTTTTCTACGACGCCTTCCAATACCAGCCGGGCCGCTTCGAGACATCCTCCGGCGGAAATGTTGTGAGAGGGGGTTATGCACGAGCTCACATCCGGTATACAGAAATGTGCCCGGTTGATATCATCTTCACGCGCCAAACCGGCCTTAAACTCTTTAATTCCTTCGATATCCAGTAGTCCTTCTTCAAGCACCTGATCCTGGGTATACAACAGCCGTTCCTGTCTTTCAGGATGTGTCGGGCTTATTTCCCAGTCATATGCCGGAAAAAAGATCAAACCGGTTTTGCGTTTTGCCTGTATCATGATTTGCTCCATTCGCTGATAATTCCCGGCCTGCTCTGAATCTTGGCGCGCAGATTCTTGCCGGTGGTATTGAAGCCCTTGATCATATTGAAACTTTGCTGTTCGATCACGTCCGTCTCAATATCATCGGATAATCCCAGATACCGGGCGTTGTCCGTGAGAGCTTGCTTCCCGAAGGATATCAATTCGTTAATGGTGTACCATGCAGGGATTTCCATATCCAAATCCAACTCCGGACAAATGAGCTTCTTGAGCTGGGTGTCCGCTAAAAGGGTTATCTGAGCCGTGGCCCTGGCCAGGGCCGCCCCCAAGGCGTTCGCCACATGGAAATGATCCGGCACCAGGCATTTCATTTGGAACATCTCCTCAACATACGGTCTGAGCGTTTTTGCCGGACCCCCAATAACCATTACTTGTTCGGGTTTGACCGGATCGGGGTGCAGCATTTCGTGGATGGTATACACTGGGTAACTGTTCACCTCATGGAGAAATCCGTCACAAGACCCCTTTATGGTTTTTACCAGCTCCCCGATAATGGCCCGGGCCAGTTCCGGTATTTCCCTGTTCATTTGGCGGGCCAGCGGAGCAAGAGAATGTGCGGCTTTATTCATATCACCCGTTTTAAATTCACCGAGGACACATAAAGCATCCATAGGGGTAGGTTGAGGTCCTCCCATACACACAGGTGGTCCATAGCGATGCGGACCAACACTCAGCCTGCCCTCGGATATGTGCACCTGAGAATCACCTCCGGCACCCACACTGAGCATCTTTAGGCCTCTGACCAATGTTTTTAATCCACCGACACACACCCCCTGGGGTTCCAGCACAGGAACGCAATCAATAAGAATACCAATATCGGTTGTGGTGCCGCCGACATCGAGCATAAGTGTCGTACCTGGATTTTTATTCAGGGCGACACCTCCCATCATACTGGCCGCCGGTCCGGATAAGATTGTTTCTACCGGAAGCCTATCCGCAGCTGATGAAGAATAGGTTCCTCCATCGGCCTTGAGAAACAGGATGCTGGTGGTTATTCCCAATTCCTTCAACGCATCTTTTACTGAGCGGACAAATCGTTCCTGGATGGGCATCACGGCCGTGTTAAAGTAGGTTGTATGCAGTCTTCGGGGAAAATTGAGACTGCCACTCATTCGGTGACCCATGGAAACATAGTTAAACGTATCCATTATAAGCGAATGCATGGTTTTTTCATGATTTGGATTCCGCACCGAAAACTTTGAAACGACGCCGACTCCCTCGACATGGTTTTTCTTCAGAGTCTCCGCAACTTCCAGAATCTGATCTCTCCGAATCGGGATGTACTCTCTGCCCCGGTGGTCGATTGCTCCCTCTATCAGGTGAAAATCCTCTGATAGAAAATAGTTTTTCGGATCCACACCTGGGCCGGCAGATACGATCATTCCCGTGGCAGCGTATTTTTTTTCAATGATCGCATTGGTTGAAAGCGTGGTGGACAGCACGACCCTATTAAACAAGCTATAATCCAGATTTAGGTCTTGAACAGCCCCCACTATCGAACCAACCAGATTTTCTCCGGTGATTACTTTAGCGGTAGCCACAATTTCATTATCCTTGACACAAACTGCATCTGTATGAGTGCCACCGATATCGATACCCAATATCATACACGACTCCTCATTAGTGTCCATCCATAAATGGTCTTTTTGCCCAATCTCTGCGTTATGCTCAAAAAATAATCCTCAGAATATCAAATATATACCTGCGGTTATTTTTTTCGCTTGCCTTGATCTTGAACAAAAATCCTCATTTATGGATGGACACTGATTAAAAAATTGAAATAGATCTCAACTTGTAAATAACCATTGAAATTATGATGGGTTAAAGACGGGCCCATGAGTTGGTTTCAGCCAGATCAGCATAAAAATCAAATAGTAAACTTTTGCACTTTTTTTCGATTGCATATATTCTAACAAAGGACTCTCTTAACGCTATTTTCATCGCCTGACAAGACTTTTTACTTTTCGCAACAAAGCCAGCGAGATGTATGGGTGCTTAAGTACAAGTTTGGGTCGGTTGGAAAGAGATACACGTCGTTATGGAGCGTTCTTCCTGTCACATCTTTTCCATCTTGACACATCTCATTCATTTATTTATAAATCTGCTTTTGATTTAAAATTCACACGCTATGTTTTCGGTTAGGATTTTTTTCTTATGCCATTTAAAAACACTCGAGAATTTATCAAAAAGCTTGAATCCGAAAATGAACTCAAAAGAATTTCAACGGAAGTGGATTCTGTATTGGAAGTCACTGAAATAGCGGACAGGATGAGCAAGACCCACGGTCCAGCGCTTCTTTTTGAGAAGATAAAAGGATCAACATTTCCACTTCTTATCAATGCCTTCGGAAGCTTTGGACGCATGAAAATGGCGCTGGGGTGCGATTCCTTCGGAGATATCGGCCGACGCATAGAAGCATTAATTAAAATCAGGCCTCCTGGCAGTTTCACCCAAAAAATAAAAATGCTCCTTGACTTGAAACAGCTGGCCGGTATTGCACCCAAAAAAGTGAAACATGCCCCGTGCCAGCAACGAATCTACGGTCCGGAAGGGCCATTGCTCGATACGCTCCCAATTCTCACCTGCTGGCCTCAAGACGGCGGTCCTTTTATTACCCTTCCTGTTGTCATTACAAAAGATCCGGATACCGGGGTTCAAAATATGGGCATGTATCGCATGCATAAATACGACGATACCACAACCGGTATGCATTGGCAGTACAACAAGGACGGCAGCCGCCATTTTGACAGATACAAATCCCGGGGAGAGCGGATGGAAGTGGCTGTGGCCCTCGGCGGATCCCCTTTAGTTACCTATGCGGCAACAGCGCCCCTTCCTCCGGATATAGACGAACTTTTGCTTGCAGGGTTTATCGGCTCACGTTCCATCGAAATAATCCGGGCGAAGACAATTGATATCTTTGTGCCGGCCGAATCCGATGTGATCATTGAAGGATATGTAGATCCTGATGAAGAACGGATTGAAGGTCCTTTTGGTGACCATACTGGGTTCTATTCTCCGGCAGATCTTTATCCGGTATTCCATGTTACTTGTATTACCTGCAGAAATGATGCAGTTTATCCTGCAACAATCGTGGGTAAGCCGCCCATGGAAGACTGTTATATGGCAAAGGCCACGGAGAGGATTTTTCTGCCGTTAATAAAAATACTGGTTCCGGAAATTGTTGACATGGAACTTCCTATGGAAGGCGTGTTTCACAACTGCGCCTTGGTATCCATTGACAAGAAGTTTCCCGGACAGGCTAAAAAAGTGATTAACGCACTCTGGGGACTGGGTCAGATGGCGTCAACCAAATATATCGTGGTATTCGATAAAGATATGGATCTTCGGGATTCAAGCACCGTGGTCTGGAAACTCCTTAATAATGTGGATCCCAAAAGAGATCTGCTGTTGTCGGAAGGTCCCGTGGATGCGCTGGACCATTCAGCGCCGTATCCTAATTTTGGCGGAAAAATGGGAATAGACGCGACAAGAAAAACCCGTGAAGAAGGAATGGGGCGGGATTGGCCTGAAGAGATCCGAATGTCTGAAGAAATAATCGAAAAAGTCAGCCGCCGGTGGAAAGAATATGGATTTTAAGCAATTTTCGAGACTTATTATGATCGAGCAAACCCTTTTTGCTCTGCCTTTTGCACTGATAGGTGTGCTTTTTGCCGGTGGTGGGACGGCCATGACCTGGTTCTGGGTGATTGTCGCTCTGGCTGCAGCCAGAACCGCCGGCATGTCATTTAACCGAGTGATCGATGCTAAAATCGATGCAAAAAATCCGCGCACCAGTGACCGACCGGTTCCGAAAGGAGAAATTCAGCCTGCGGTGGTATGGATAACCGCCTGTATTTCATCGTTTTTACTTATCGGTGCTTCATTCATGCTGAACAGGCTCTGTTTTTATCTGTCTTTTCCCGCAGTCTTAATGCTGTTTACCTATTCTTATTTTAAACGGTTCAGCGCTTCCTCCCATTTTTATCTGGGCCTGGTTGAAGCGGCCGCTCCCATTGGAGGATATATTGCGGTTACCGGTGAATTTACGCGCGTTCCCTTTGTTCTGGGTTTTATTATAATGGCATGGATTGCAGGGCTTGATATCGTTTATGCCATCCAGGATATGGAATTTGATGTTAAAGAAAATCTTCATTCCATGCCGGTTCGTCTTGGAAAAAAACGGGCGCTTGTCATCTCCGCAGCATGCTATTTGGTTTCTATAATCGCCATGATATATGCGGGATTTTTAACCCATAAGACCGTCCCATATTGGATGGCAGTTGCACTGGTGGGAATAATATTTTTTTACCAGCAGAGACTGGCAAGGAATAAAAATATCACGTGGGCCATAAAGAATTTTTTTAAAGCCAATATATACATATCCCCCATACTCTTTTTCGGAACCCTCACGGATCTTTTTATAGGTAAAATTTTATAATCTTTAGATGCAAAATTCATGAAAGATCAAAAAAATGATAGTTGTTGCAATTTCAGGAGCCAGCGGCCCGATACTGGGGATTCGTCTGATTGAAGAACTTCTTAATTCCGGAGAAAAAGTTGCTGCAATCGTTTCAGAGGCGGCCTGCCAAATCATAGAATACGAAATCTTACAAGGGGAAAGCCCCTTTTCATCCTTGAAAGACCTGCTGGTAACGCGCAATCTCTCCGGAAACCATGATTTGTTGAGCGAGTTCAAAAACAACGACTTTTTTGCTCCGGTGGCCAGCGGTTCCACAAAATTCGAAGCAATGGTCGTCATCCCCTGTTCGATGAAAACACTTTCCGCCATTGTCCACGGATATGCCGATTCACTGATTACCAGAACCTGTGATGTGGCATTAAAGGAAAGGCGCAGATGCATCATTGTTCCCAGGGAAACACCGCTCAATGTTGTCCACACCGAAAACATTCACAGGGCCGCTCTATCCGGGATTGAGATCGTTCCTCCGGTTCCGGGGTTTTACACCCGGCCCGAATCGGTTGATGATGTGGTTAACTTTATTGTCGGGAAGGTGTTGAACCTTTTGGGCCGGGATCACCGTTTGTTTGAAAGCTGGGGGAAAAATAAAATATAACATGGCGCTTCCGGATAACATACAGAACAAAAAACTTCGAAGCATCGCTGAAAAGGTCTGCAACAACATCCCGGCAGGCAAAGAAGATGCTCTGTACATGCTTACAACCCATGACATTTTGGATCTGGGCACGATTGCTCATTATGTCCGGACAAAATTGCATGGAGATATTGCCTACTACGGCGTTAATATGAATCTTAACTACACGAATATATGTGAGTTGCGATGTCCCTTATGTGCCTTTTCCTGTGATGAAAATGATGAGAACGCGTTTTTGCTTTCTCTCGATGAAATTGAAAAAAGAATACACAGTGCCGCAATTTCAGGGATTGATGAAGTCCATATTGTGGGCGGACTCCACCCTCATCTAACGCTTGACTATTTCGAGCAGATGTTACGGCTGATTAAAAAGATAAAATCGGATATGCATATTGTTGCATTTACTGCGGTTGAATATGATTATTTTGCAAAAAAAAATAAAATCTCCCTTGAAGAAGTTTTTAAGCGGCTTATGGATGCAGGCGTTGAGGCCCTCCCTGGAGGCGGTGCTGAAATCTTTTCTCCTCGTATTCGGGATATCATAGCGCCAAAGAAAATATCGGGAACCAAATGGCTTTCCGTCATGCGCACCGCCCACAAAATGGGTCTCAAGACAAATGCAACCATGCTTTATAATCATATCGAGACTGCCGAAGATATTGTGGATCATCTTTCACAGATTCGTGATCTTCAGGATGAAACCGGCGGTTTTAAAACCTTTGTTCCGTTACAATTTCATAGTGAGAATACCGCGTTGGATGTCACGCGCACGACCACAGGATACGATGATATCCGGATCTATGCGACCAGTAGAATCTTTCTCCATAATGTACCCCATTTAAAGGCATTGTGGATGTATCTGGGCGAAAAAATGGCTCAGACGCTCCTCAGGTTCGGGGTTGATGATATTGGCGCAACGTATAATAATGAAAAAGTTGTTCATGCCGCCGGTGCTCGAACTCCCGATTTTGGATCAGAGAGTTTTTTAAAAAGACTGATCCATAATGCCCAACTCATACCTGAACGGACAACCGCAAGCTACCGCTCTATATGTGTAGGCTCGGAAAAGGAGTTGGTATGAGGCTTGGCTATATCGACTATCTCAACTGCTATCCTTTTTATTTTCGAATGTTTGAGAAAAAGCCTGTCCCAAAGATCAGCATCTATCCGGGTTATCCGTGTATGCTCAATAAAATGATGGTGCACCGGCAACTGGACATGAGCCCCATTTCCTCGGCAACCTGTGCGGAAATAGCTGATGATGTGCTTGTGCTTCCTCAATTCTGCTTGAGTTCGGTAGGGTATGTGGGATCGGTTATTCTGATAAGCAAAATCCCCATTGAAGATTTGAATCAAAAGAAAGTGGGCATTACCAGTGCGTCACACACTTCTGT
>JASFHC010000054.1:0-11141 GCA_050123435.1 Desulfobacterales bacterium | reverse complement strand
CAAACAAATAACATACTTTCCCCATTTTGTTTACGATAAATTAGGGTTCAACTTAACTTGATAATCTTGGAATATATTTTTTAAGCCGGCACTGCTGGTTAAAAGAACAGGCATCACAGTTCCTTACATGGGCTTGGCAGCCCGCATAACGTGCATAAGAACCGGCCAACCGAGCTTCATCGGATAAATAATTGTCTTTAAGGCTATTTTCAATATCGGCGACCCTGCCTGATATACCGGTGTGTCCGGACCAGTAGACATTTTTCAGCCCGGATTTCCGGGCGATATCGATACATCTTCGCATAAGTTGCCGGCCGGCGCCCGGGTGATTTTCCAAAACAAAATTCGGTCTGAAAGCAAGAAAATTTACCGATAAAGAGGGGTCGATGGACGCAATAAATTCCGTTAAGGGGCTTATCTCGGTTTCGTTGATCTTGGGGATCACCACGATTCTATACTCCCACAGCCTGTCCTTGGCATATTTTCCAATATATTCCGCATTCCTTAAAACCGGGGATGAAGAGGCCCCGGTTAGTGCAAGATGGATTTCGTTATGATAAGCCTTTAGATCGTAAGTTATAGATGTGGTAAAATTTAACACCCGGATTAAACTTTCCTCCGTCATATATCCATTGGTATCATAATTTACTTGGGTCGTAGGCGCTATCTTCCTTGCTTCTTCAACGATCTTTTCTATATAGGGTAAGTGAATGGTCGGCTCTCCGCCTGAAAAGAAAATTCGATCCGCCCCCATTCGCCGGCCGAAAATTGAATTCAGTTGCTCGACGCATTCCTCAGCCAGTTCAGTTGGATCTATAAATCCTCTTTGCTCGAATCCATTGTCCGGGTAGTGGGAAATCGTCCAGTTCTGGCAATTCAGGCATTTGAAATTGCAGCCGGCCATGAACACCGTATAACTTTCCGGCGGTGCGGGATGCAGTGTGGCGGAAGCCACGGTAGGTCGGGTCACCTTGCAAACACCTGTTTCGCCTTTTATCCGATTTACCCGGCACCGGTGTTCGCAAAGTTCACATTTCTCGAGGTCCTTTAAAAAAGCATATTCGGTCATTTTATTAATATGAAATCCTTTTTCTTTTTGAGAAAACGCAGGAACGGGTTGGTCAAAGAGGAATTTACTTTGGGGTTTGTAGTAATTTACTGTGCGATTTTAATTTGATGCTCTTAGGTTATCTCCTTTTTATATACCTCCGTATCAGGAACTGCCCATTAAATTTCCTTTGAGCCTCCATACAGCTCTTTTATTTTAGACCTGTCCGGCGACCCATCTTTCAAACAAGGAAAATCAGTTATAAATTCAACATATTGAGGCTTCTTGTAGCCGGCCGTACGTTCACCGACAAATTTGATAAGCGCTTGAGGCGCCATAGTCTCGCCCCTTTTTAACCGACAGACGGCCTTGATTCCTTCTTTCCACTTCGGGTCAGGGACTCCGAAAACAACAACTTTTTCAATGGATGGATGCTGGAGGATCACTTTTTCAACCTCCACGGGATAGACGTTTTCACCGCCCGGTTTGATCAGTTCCTTCTCGGCCTTACGGCCTGAAAACCATAAGAATCCATTTTCATCGAAACGGCCCAAATCTCCGGTATGGTGCCTTCCTTCCCGGAATGTGTAAGCGGTGTCTTCCGGGAGATTCCAGTATCCCTTAAAGATCAGAGGCCCCTTCACGGTGATTTCACCCACCTGCCCGTCGGGAACCGGACGATCATAATCATCGACAATCTTTACTTCTCCAAGAGGAATCATCTTGCCGGCGGAACCGGGCCGGTCATTATAACGCCCCATGGTCACCAAACCGGTTGTCTCTGTTTGTCCATAAATACTATAAAAGGTTCCGCCGGTGGCTTTTTGATATTTCTCGATGGTATCCGCTGTATCCAGCCCCATCACGGCCCTGAGGCTTTTAATATTTTTACCGGTTTTTTCATGGGCTTCGAGAATGGAGGCAAGTATGGGCGAAAAATCAAAAAATAAAGATACCTTTTTTTCTTCGATAAGTTCAACCGCTTTTTCAGCATCAAATTTACTCATGTTGACATTCAGTGCACCGGATTGAAAACTGTTTGTGGCCATAAAAAGACCGCCCACATGAAACATGGGCAAAAGATTTAAATGCACGTCCTGTGGCGTCAGGTTGAAGCAATAATTCAAATGCAAACCGGCACATAAAAAATTGCCGTGACTTAGCAGCGCGCCTCTGGGTCTTCCTGAGACAGCCGCGGTATGAATAATGACAAACCCATCATTATTGGAAACATCCACCGGTTCAAAATCACCCCGATTATTCATCAAAGAATCAAACTCAATAAAATTGCCGGCCCCGGATTTGAGAGTGTAATGCTTTTTTATTGAAAGAAGATTATCTTTTATACCATGGATTAGTTCTTGAAACTCTGCATCAACGAAAAGGGCTACCGGCGAACAATCATTCAGGTTAAAAATGATTTCATCCGCCGAGAGACGCCAGTTGATCGGCAGGACAATGGCCCCCAAAGCAGCGGCCGCTCCGTAAAGGAGAAAATATTCCAGGCTGTTTTTTCCTAACACTCCCATACGATCGCCTTTTTTTATGCCGGATCGTTGAAGACCGCAGGCCAGGCGATCGACCATGTTTTTAAACCGGTTAAATGTTACGCTCCTGTTGTCGTCAGCTTCGAACCATGCTTCGGCCTCATTGAAACTTACCGCATTGCGATGGATAAGATCATAAAAAGTAATATCGTATAAACCCATAAAAACCTCGGTTATCAGGTGTCGGGTGTCGGGTGTCAGGGATCAGCCGACAAACTTTTGTGACCTGTCATTTACCACTGATCCCTGATCCCTGATCCCTAAAACCTGTAACCTGAAACTTTTTTTTATTTATTAAGGAAATGCTAAGTTAAAGATTACACTTTTCATTAGCCCGTCAGCATTAAATATGGCGGTGCCCTCTTTAACATGAATCGTAAATGTGAACTCCGGAGCTTCTGTCCACCATTTTTCGAGCGCATCCCAGGGAGATAGCCCCTGTTGCTTAAGTTTAAACCCACCGGTGACCATCAGGCTCAGCAGCGCCTGCCTCGCATCGGTTAAAGAATGCAGCCGTATCTCGTTGGTCTTTCCGGCCGGAATCCACATGGCTTCATTGGAAATGACCGTGTTAAGGTCAAAGCCATCAAATCCCACGGTAAACTGAAGCTTCTGCATCATGACCGGGTACTCATTAGGGTTATGAACTTCAAAGATAAAGGCTAAATTAATCGGAGCACCGTAGTCACCCTCACTGCCTTTAGTCGGTTTAACCTTTTTTGAATAGTACCACCATCCCCAATAATTCTCCACTTCCACGTGACTGAGCGTGACAGTCGGAGCCTTGAAATTCTGCTGTGTGGGTGCTGGCGCCATTCCTGCACACCCCGCCAGCATGGCAGCAGCGACGAAAATACTTAAACATGTAAGTATAATTGACTTTCTATGCATATTTTTCCTCCCTTACTCTATTCAAGGGTTAGGTGAGCCATCGTTTTCTTCGTTTATAATGCTTTACATCCCGAAAACTTTTTCTTCCACCAATATCGGTCATGCCCAGATAGAAATCCTTGATATCCGGATTTTCCCTAAGCTTTTCGGCTGTGTCGTCCATGACGATGCGACCGTTCTCCATCACATAGGCATAGGGTGCAACATTAAGTGCAAGCTTGGCATTCTGTTCCACCAGAAGAATCGATATTTTCTCCTCCTGGTTAAGCTTTGTAATAATATTAAAAATTTCATGGATAAGAAGCGGAGCCAGACCCATGGAGGGTTCATCCAAAAGGATCAGTTTGGGACTGGTCATCAAAGCGCGCCCAACAACCGTCATCTGCTGCTCTCCGCCGCTGATAAACCCGGCAATTTCGTTGCGCTTTTCCTTTAGTCGAGGGAAGTAGTTATATACCATTTCCAGCCCGTCCTTGACCGACCTGCCGTGTTTTCGCATATGGGCACCCACCTTCAGGTTCTGCTCTACCGTGAGGTGTTCAAACACCCTGCGCCCCTCAATGACCTGAACGATACCCATTTTGGCAATTTTCTCAGCCTTTATCTTATCAATCCGCTCACCCATGAATTCAATGGATCCATCGGTCACCTCGCCGTCTTCGTGTTTCAGCAAACCGGAGATCGCCTTTAAGGTTGTACTCTTGCCGGCACCATTGGCGCCCAAAAGAGCCACAATCCCCCCTTTGGGAACTTCAATGGAGACCCCTTTTATTACCAGAATGACCTCGTGATACTTGACCTCAATATTATTGATCTTTAAGACCATTTCCTCTTTCGACAAAGCCTCAAGACCTCCTTTTTTACCATCCGAGCCACTCGTTGTCCCATTTCTTCGGCCAACGGCTCTTGAGATCGACTTTTTCAACGATTTGAAATTTGCCGTCCTTGACCTCATAGATCGGTACAATGCCTGCAACACGGTGATCCGTAGCCGTATAGTTAACAGGCGCCGCGCCGAGACCGATGTCAAAATTTTTCATTGTTTCAAAACCGTTCTTCAGGATGCTCTCGCCGCTTAAGTCTCCGGCTTTATCCGCCCGGTTTAATGCTTCCCATAAAATGAGCACAGCACCCCATCCCTGAACTGTCCGAATGAGACGTTTCTCAAGAGGTACACCTGGATTGTATTTTTTGGCATACTCAACAACCTCGTCCATCATCGGTACATCTTCACCGAAGAATGCACAGACCGCAGCGCCCATAACGCCTTCGGCCGCCTTACCGGCCAGTCGGGGCAGATTCTCATCAAATCCCCAGTTGTTCACAATATGATCCGCGCCCAGTCCCAGAGAATAAGCATCTCGCACTGTGGCTGCCACCGACATGGTGGTGTTCCCATGCCAGACAAGATCGGGCTTGAAATCCTTCATAGCCAGAATTTGGCTCTTGGTATCAATGGCAAACAAAGACACATTCTGATCCGGTCCAATATCAAACCCGAGAAGTTGAGCTTGATCCTTTACGGCCTTGATGGGTGCACTGCAGTAAGGAGATGCAAACATGTAAGAACATAAAAAACGCGGATTCCTTTTCCCGTAATCCGGATGTTTCGGCCATTTCTTGTCAAACCAGGCCGTAATTGCAGCCCTGGCGTTGCTCGAATAATCGGTTGCAAAGAAGAGATTAAACGGTGTTTTTTTAGGATTCGTCAGATGTGCCGAATATGAGGCAGACACATAAGGGATTTTGTCCTTGGTTATAGTCGGTGACAGCGCCTCGGTATCACCGGTCCCCCAGCCTAAAACGGCCACACATTTAAGTCTTTTGAAAAGCTTATACTTGGTAAGCGCTTCGGGAACACGGTAACCGTAATCAAACTGATACAGCTTGACCTGCTTGCCGTTTATCCCTCCATTATCATTTATATAATGAATAGCTTCTGCAATGCCAAGGGCATAATCCTTGCCCACATCCGAGGTCGCTCCGGTCATGTCATTGAGCGCTCCCACCTTAATTGTTGCAGCATCGGCTATGGAAGAAAATCCAGCAACCAACGCCACAATAAATAGTAATACGAAAATCTTTGACCACATATTTTTCGTAAACATAATTTCTTTCCCCCTTTTTTAAGAGAGTAAAATTTTCATCAGGTTCCAACCAATTAGACGATTAACCTTACCACCTCCTTTTCTTCTTCTAAAGAAAATATTGTTAAGCCGCTTAATGTGAACTTACTAAACAGTGAAACTCATCCAATTCTAATAAGAAAACGGCCACAGGTTGAAATAATTTTTTATCTGCCACCACCGATAGGCCAATCCATTCGGTTCAAATATCATGAATATGCATATAGCCAGACCGAAAACCGCCTCTTTAATGAACAAAAAATCTACCAAAAGTTTGGGAAACGTATCTGCAAGAGGCATTATCGCAAGCTGTAGTAGTTCCATGACTACCACCATAAAGACTGATCCGAAGATGGTTCCGTGAATGGAACCGACCCCGCCGATAAGTATCACACCCACCAGCCACAAAGACCAGAACCAGGGAAAGTGTTCGGGGCTGATGGCGGCAAGGTTACTGATCCAGAACGCACCGGCAATTCCGCCGATAAATCCGGCCACAAAAAAAGCCAGAAGCTTATATTTGACAATATTAATTCCCATGACCTCCGCAGAAATGTCGTTGTCACGTATGGCTACCCAGGCACGTCCGACTCTGGATCGCAAAAGGTTGACCGTGATGATAATACAGAGAGTCACAAGGACCAGCATCATAAAATATACCTTAAAGTCACTGTCAATAACCCAAGGTCCGACCTTAATGGTCCCTGGGGGCAAAGAAAAGGCCTGCCCCCGTCCGCCGATCTGGCTGACGTACTGGGTAATAATAAAATCTACGGTAATGAACTGGGCGGCCATGGTTGTTAAAATCAGATAAAATCCTTTTACCCGGGCAGAAGGAAGTCCGAACAAAACACTCCATATGCCGGCGACAATTGCAGCAATAAAAATACTTATGGGATAGGCCAACCCCCAATCCATTAAAACTTTGGGCCAAGGGAATTCTAGAATAAGCAACGTGCTTGTATATGCGCCCACTGCAATAAATGCAGCATGTCCCAAGGTTATCTGGCCGCAATAACCGATTAAAAGCTGAACCCCTAAGGCACCCAGTATTGTATATCCCACCGTATTGCAAACACTTAACCAATAAGAATCTGCAAGCAGCGGGATAAAAACAAACAAGACGATAAAGAGCAGGATCATTTTGCCTTTGATAAACTTGGTCTGCCACCAGGCATGATCTTGAGCATAATTTTGATGGTAAACACCGCAGGGAAGCCAAGTTGTCGACATAAAAAAACTCCGTTTATAATTGAAGATTTTCGATTGAAAATTTGAATAAGAGATGCTTTTTCACTTGAATCAAAAATTGTTAATCATCTATCCTCAATTGGATTATACTCTTTCAATACGCTCCCATCCCCACAAGCCATGAGGTTTAAAAAGCAGGAATATGGCCATAAAAACAAAAGGGGCGACTTCTTTGATACCGCCGGGAAAGAATTTGTCCAGATAAGCCCCGCACAGGTTCTGTAATATGCCGATGGTAATACCACCGACAATGGCGCCCGGTACGGAATTTAGCCCCCCCAGCACCACCGCAGGCAGAACCAGCAGACCGAGGTACCCTACGGAGATGTTAAGCCCGTTAATGTTGCCCAAGAGGGTTCCGCCTACGCCGGCCGCCATAAAAGCGATGGCCCAGGCTGCCGCATAGACAAATCTTGCACTCACACCAATGGAAAGGGCGGCCATCTCATCGTCGGCTGTAGCCTGCATGGCAAGACCCCACCGGGTATATTTAAAAAAGCAAACAAACACAATTAAAAGAATAATGGCCGCCACAAAGCTCCAAAGATACGCCTGACCAACAATTACGGGTCCTATATGGATGGGCTCAATTGAAAAAACCGGCGGATTGAATACACGGGTATCCGTACCCCATATGAGCTCTACCATTCCTTTAAAGAAAAATGAAAGCCCTACGGTTACCATGATAACCGTAAGAACCGGCTCGCCAATAAGTTTGTCTAAAAAAATTCTTTCCGTTAGGATTCCCAGGATCAGACCTATGATCAGTGAAAATAAAAGCGCGGGCAGAAAGGGTATGCCCATGCCGTAAAAACTTAAAGAAACATAGGCTCCGATAAGCGTCATCTCCCCCATGGCCAGGTTCAGCACACCCGAACATTTATATATCAACACCCACCCAAGGGCGACAAGGGCATAGATACCGCCAACCATAATGCCCGTGGTAATTGCCATTAAAAATAGTTCCATCGGTCACTCCATTGTAAATTGTCAATCCGCTATTTTTCTAATATGAAGATCCGTGTTAATATGAGATTGTCTCCCATCTTCATACGTGATCGTGGTATCGATATGTACCATGTTACTTTCAGAATAAAGGGCATCTACTATATTAAGATATCTTTTTTCCACAAATGCCCGACGCAATTTTCTGGTCCGTGTAAGCTCATCATCGTCGGCATCGAATTCTTTATAAAGGTTAACGAATTTTACCACTCTTGCCGTTTCCGGTAGGTCTTTATTGGCTTTACGGATCTGCTCTTCCACCAATTTGTATACTTGATCTAACTGAGAAAGTTCCTGATAGCTGGTATAATTGATCTTTTTTTCATCCGCCCATTTACCCACCACCGAATAATCGATACAGATGACGGCTGAAATATAATCTTTCTTATCTCCGATCACCCACGAGTCTTTCACATAAGGGCTGAATTTCAAACGGGTTTCCAGATACTGAGGAGAAAAAGGTCTCCCATCCCTGAGTGTAAAGACATCTTTTGTACGATCAAAGACAACCAAGTGACCATCATCATCAATAAAACCTCTGTCACCCGAATAGAGCCAGTCGTCTTTCAGGGTCTCTTTCGTGGCATCGGGATTTTTATAATACCCCAAAAAAACCGACGGGCTTCTGGTAAGGATCTCTCCATCTTCGGTAATTTTTATTTCTGTTTCCGGTATGGGGAGACCCACGGTGTCAAATTTTATATCTCCACTACGATGAACTACTGAAATACCCGCGACTTCGGTCTGTCCGTAAATTTGCTTGAGATTTACTCCCAACGCATGAAAAAAGCGAAAGTGGTCCGGCCCCATAGCCGCGCCACCGGTATAGGCATTTCTAACCCGTGAAAGACCCAAGTGGTCTTTCAGTTTTTTTTGCACTGTGATATACGCCAGCCAATCCAGAAAGGCCCAGTACCAGGGAATCGGTTTTTTCTGAAACTTAAGCCCGGCCACATGATAACCGCTCCGGGTAGAAAGCTCATAGAGTTTCCGCTTTATCCAGGTGGCATCCAGATATTTTACTTGGACCGTACGGGTCATCTGCTCATACATGCGTGGGGGAGCAAACATAACATGGGGGCCTATCTCCCGGATATTATCTTGTGCCGTTTCAGGCTCCTCGGGAAAGTTAATGGTGTATCCCACCTGTAGACCGCAGGAGATAGACATCATCTGCTCTCCGATCCATGCAAACGGTAGGTAAGAGACATAATCATCCGTGGCAAGGCATGGATCTACGGCCATGAGGTGCTTTCCCATGGTCAACATGTTATTGTGGGACAGCAGTGCTCCTTTGGGCAGCGCCGTGGTGCCCGAGGTATAGAAAAGAAGCGCTACTTCATCGCCATTGCCCTTGTCGATCATCTCCTTAAACAATTGCGGCTGTTGCCCTTCAAGTTCCCGGCCCAACTGCTGAACTTGTTTTAGGCTTATCAGATAGTCCTGATCATAATTTCGCATCCCTTTGGGATCATCCCATATGATCTTTTCAAGCTTTGGACATTCATTAAAAATTGAAATGGCTTTGTCGACCTCTTCCTGACCTTCACCGAACAAAAATTTTGTGTCTGAATGGTCGATGATATATTTGACTTCTTCGATCAAGCTGTCTTGGAAAAGCCATACACCTATACCTCTGGCACACAGGGTGGCCATTTCCGCCCACAGGCCTTCCGGGCGGTTATCACCGATCATGGAAACTTTGTCTCCGCTTTCGAGTCCAAGGCTGACGAGACCCAATGCAAGGTGTTTAACGTTCTCAAGATAATCTTGCCATGTTATGGGACGCCAAATTCCAAACTCTTTCTCACGCATTGCTATCCTGTTTTCGCCGTACTTACGTGCCTTTTCATAAAAAAGTTTGGGAATCGTCAGATCTTTCGTAATTTCAATGCCGTTTTTGCTTTTATTTTGAACGATTTTATCTCCTTGTTGCATACAGGTCCTCTTCACCAAGGTATGCCTTGATCACTTCGGGATGATTCTGTACTTCCCGAGGCGTGCCGTCAATGATCATGTTGCCAAAATTGAGAACAAAGACATGATCGGAAAGATCCATGACCACACCCATGTCATGCTCCACCAGGAGACAGGTAATCTTCCATTTTTCATCTTCATTAATGTCTATAATAAACCGGGCCATGTCTTCAACTTCTTCAAGATTAAGTCCGGCCAGTGGTTCATCAAGAATCAAAAGCTCGGGCTCCAGGGCTAGTGCACGCCCCAGTTCTACCCGCTTTTGAAGGCCGTACGGCAACATTCCAACCGGTTTGTTCCGAATATGTTGGATCTCCAAAAGATCTATTATTTTTTCTTCGATAAAGGTCCGGTGTTCAATCTCCTCCCGCTTAGTTTTACCCATATATACCGATCCACTAACTATGCCCGATTTCGAATGGATGTGACGGCCCAGACGGATGTTATCCAATACTGTCATTCCGCCGAAGACTTCGACTTTCTGAAAAGTCCTGGCCATACCCAGTTCTGCCCGTTTATGCGGTTTTAATTTATTGATCTTTTTTCCTTTGTAGTAGATGTTACCTTTGTGAGGCATGTAAAGACCGTTAATAATATTCATCATCACAGTCTTTCCGGCTCCGTTGGGCCCGATTACAGAATGTATCTCTCCTTCTCTTATTTTCAGGCTGACGCCGGCCAGGGCAAGAACTTTTCCGAAACTCATGTGAACGTCTTCTATCTCCAGCAAAACGTCCTGCTCTTTGATGGTATTTGATATTACCAATATCTTAACCTTTCGAAACCTTTATAAATAAAGATTTAAGGACCTACGAGCTGAGAATTATCTATTTATTTCCAGCGGATAGTATAAAAAATACGCTTTTAATCAAGTAAAAATATTGTTCTTTTGATTAGAAGTGGTTTCAAAACCTTCAATCAGGCCTGCCCAAATTTTAAAAAAAAAGGGATGCACGCTCCCACATCCCCAAACTCTAATTGCCTGCAACTATTCATCATAAAATAATTACTCTTTCTACGGCTTTTACAATTTCATCGGGCTCATCGATAATTTGCAATATTTCTAAATCTTCCGGAGAAATCCGTTTTTCGGCAAGCAATTTGTCTTTGATCCAGCCAATAAGCCCCGACCAGTAATCGGAGCCAACCAGAATTAACGGAAACGGCTTTATGCGCTCTGTCTGAATCAATGTGACCGCTTCAAAAAGCTCATCCAGTGTGCCAAAACCTCCGGGCATGATAATGTAGGCCGCAGCATATTTAATGAACATGACTTTACGAATAAAAAAATATTTA
>JASFHC010000053.1:0-11411 GCA_050123435.1 Desulfobacterales bacterium | reverse complement strand
CACCTTTATCGTATTATCAAGAGAAATAGGGGGAAAAGCCATTCACTACGTTTTTATTGTCTCGGGGGTGGTTTTTGCCGTTGCTACGGTTTTCGGATTTATTTGGATCTTCATGAAATATAAATTGGAAAAAATGAAATGCCGGTATGAATACAAACGGGATGTAATGACGAATTTGGGACTTCTCGTTATCGACGACAACATACTGATAAACAACGAGGGACAGGTTATTACCCGGGATGAAGCAAAAAAAAGAATTCTCGAGAAAAGTCCCTTATTAATATCCCGACAGAACAAGCAGTGACCCTATTTTTACTTTGTTTTTTCAGTATCCGTGGATATTAGTTAGTGCCCATCCATAAATGGTCTTTTTAAGATAGTCGAGATTCATTTTTATAAGATTCAGAGATCGGCACATATATTTTCCGGCTTCTGTTCCATAAAATCATGTGCTATGCATTTTTTTATGTTACCGTTTCAATCCCTCCTCTCCTCACGACCAAACAACTGGACTTGCCTTGGGGTCGAAAGGGTTTTTCCTTACTGCCAGGGAGTAAAGATACGGATACTGCTTCTTGAGGTGTTTTAGATAAACAAACCATTGTTCAACAAGTTTCTTGTAAACGCGATTTATGTCTCCTGAAAGATGTTTTTTGTCAGACTCCGGTAAGTTGCTTAAATTGCCTCGACAACTCAGTTCATCTGTCAAATGGAATACAGCGAGCAGTGCCTCACTAAAACTTTCCTGTTCAATCAGAACCGGATTTTCCAAAAGTCCGATAAGAAATTTTCTATTACTGTTTAACAACTTAAAAATGGTTTCTAAAGGCACCTCGCCAATATTAACCCTTAAGTCATGCTTTTGGATAATTTTAAGTGCAGTTGTGAAATGATTTTCAGTCCATCCAAAATTGACAAGAAGATTTTCTCTTATCTCTTCAATATTATGGTCATTGTGTGAAAAGATACTCAATAGTTCATGCCCAACTTCACTAAAAAAAACGCCGAGGACCATATTCACCTTTCGCAATCTGCTTTGTCTTTCTCGATTCAATAATAATAATTCAGTAGCATTTGCAATGACACCCAGAAAGGTGGCTCCTCCCATGATTATTAAAAATATGGAGAACATACGACTGGCTTGTTTTGTGGGATGAATGTCTCCATATCCCACCGTCGACATCGTAACAATATTATAATAGAGCGCCTCCGTAAACGTAAGATCCTCTAAAACCATAAAGCCGAACGTTCCGCTTATGGCAATAAATAAGAAAAGAGCTAAAAATATCTGCAACCTGCGCCGAACTGTTTTCATATGGACACCCCAGGGTAATTTTTTTATGCATTCATCAAATCTTCAATCTCCTCTGTTTCAATGGCAATATTTCCTGTGAGATCCACAGGGCCATCTTCGGATAGCAGAATGTCGTTTTCAAGTCGAATGCCAATATTCTCTTCTTTGATGTAAATACCCGGCTCACAGGTAAACACCATGCCTTCTTCAAATTTCCGGAAGGTGTTACCCAAATCATGAACGTCCAGCCCCAGATGATGAGATATGCCGTGCATAAAATAGTTTTTATAGAGTAAAGAATCCCGGTTTTGGTTTTTTACCGCTTCAGAATCGAGTAAACCCAGACCGATCAACTCATTTTCCATGATTTGGCCGACTTCTTTTTGATATTCTTCAAGGGTATTTCCCGGTTTGAGCATTTGAACGGCTGCTTTTTGGACCCGTAACACCGCATGGTAAACCTCTCTCTGCCGATTGGTGAACTTACCGTTCACCGGTACCGTACGCGTTACATCGGAGGCATAGTTGGCATATTCCGCACCAAAATCCATAAGCAACAAATCGCCATCTTCGCACTGCCGGTTGTTTTGGACATAATGCAGAATGCAGGTATTAGGACCTGAAGCAACAATCGGTGTGTAAGCGGGTCCCCGGGATCGGTTGGTTAAAAATTCATGGTAAATTTCAGCCTCGACCTCGAACTCCCAAACACCCGGTCGTATAAATTTCAGCACCCTGCGAAATGCATTTTCAGTAATCTTGCAGGCATGTTTGATCAGTTCTACTTCGATATCGGATTTGACGGCCCGCAAATCATGCATAATAGGAGCCAGTCTTTTGTATTTGTGAAGCGGGTATAATCTTTTGCACCGTTTTAAAAAACGGACATCTCTGGTTTCCACGGTAACATCCGCCCGCAGGTGCTCGTTTGTGTTCAAATAAATCCGCTCGGCCTCGAGAACCAGCGGTCTAAAAACGGTTTCGAATTCTCGGGTCCAGTAAACGGTTTTGATCCCGGATACCGCCCTGGCTTCTTCTTTGGAATATTTGCACCCTTCCCATATTACAATTTTTTTATTGGTTTCCTTAACAAACAGGATTTCTTTGTGTTTTTCTTTCCTGGCATTCGGAAAAATCACCAAAATGCTCTCTTCTTGATCGATCCCGCTCAAATAGAAAATATCTGGGTTTTGAATAAAGGATCGTACGCCGTCTGCGCTGGTAGGCATGATGTCATTGGAGTTCAAGACGGCAATGGAATTGGGTTTAAGTTTAGCGGCAAATCTTTTTCGGTTATTAATAAACAATCTGTTATCAATCGGTAAATATTTCATCTGATTTTTCCTGATATTTTTCAAAAGGTTAAAACGAGGGTTCTTTTGGAATGTGATTATAGCAATAAAAACGACTGGGTGGCAAATATAAAAATACCTTCTCAATAAGTTCTGGTGTATGAGATAATGCTATGGACTCAGCTGAATAATTTATTGAAATGTTACATATAAAAATATAAACAAAACTAGTGCAAAAAAAATCGAGAATTGTTAGAAAGTTTCTTAATAGTTTTATCTGTTTAATGTAAAAAAACAAAGATCTTGTATGAAAGAAAAACTTATAAAAACCATAGAGTTAAAGAACGGTATGAAGCTGAATTTCTATGATGCTTCAAGACGGCTGGCTGGAGACAGATGGCTGATATCATTGATTATTCGGATGGAGATACCGGTTGTCGAGGTATTGATTAACGATGAAGGAAAATCCATGGATAGCGTAGGTGAAATCAAAAAGGTGGTCGGGGAAAAAGTACTGTTCGAACAAAAAAGAGAACGAATTTTTGTGGGGGAAAGCGAAAAACAAACCGTGTTTGAAGAAGTATATAATTTTTTTATCGATAGTGTGCTCGGTTATTTATCTAATAAAGCGTTCCCAAAGCGGTATGTGTTAAAAAAATACAGGGAAAAAATCGAACGGGGGTCATGGTATCATTAACTAGTGTCCATGGGGTATGAAAAAATTAGGGTAAAACAAAAATTAAGGGCGAAGATATGAAGTACAAATTCTGTCCATTTTGCGGGCGTCAATTACAGGCAAAAGCCAACAGTAACGAAAAAAGACTGTATTGTGATCCGTGTGGATGGACTCATTATAAAAATCCAACCGTCGGGGTAGCGGTTGTTTTATTAAAAAATGATGAATTGCTCCTGGTACAAAGAAACGGATCTTACGAGGGGATGTGGTGCATCCCCTGCGGGCATGTAGAATACGATGAAGATATTCGGATAGCGGCCAAACGTGAATTCAAAGAAGAAACCGGACTTGATGTGGATGTTGGGCCTGTTTTCGCCGTTCATTCTAATTTTCATGACTTGGAAAATCAAACCGTGGGGATATGGTTCTTGGGGACATGCACGGGCGGCAAACTTGAAGCCGGTTCCGATGCCAGTAAAGCGAAATTTTTTCCCCCGGATGAGTTGCCGAAAGAAATGGCGTTTCCAACCGATCTTCTGGTATGTGAGCAAATCAACGCTTTAATCAAAGACAAAAAAGGTGAAAAATGAATCTTCAAAAACAAATCAAAAGTGATTTAACTGATGCCATAAAAACAAAAGATGAAGAGAAAAAAGATACGCTTCGGGTGATCTTGGGAGAGTTTGGCAGACTCCACAAAAAAGAGCTGTCCGATGATGAGGTTGTAAAGATTCTGAAAAAATTAATAAAATCAGAAAAAGAAATGCTCGAGAAAAAAGGTGCTGAGAGCGATTCTACATTTATTAGAGTCATCGAAAATTATTTGCCAAAAATGGCAACCCAAGAGGAAATTGCCAAGTGGATTGAGCAACATGTCGATTTTTCTGAATTTAAAAACAAAATGCAGGCCATGGGCGTAATTATGAAGCATTTCGGAGCAACAGCAGACGGGAATGCGGTAAAAAAGCTCTTGCAGAACATGTGAATTCAATTTTCAATCAAACAGTTGCAACTGTCAGACTAAAGTTCAACGGCCGCTGAAAACCGTTCCACCACTTTTAAGTACATGTTTTTTGGATATAGTCCGCTTAGTGTAAGCACAGTTTCTTTGTTTTTTAAAAAAACAACGTGAGGAATGCCACTGACGCAAAAGAAATTTGCAAGCGTTCTGTTCCGATCAATGTTAATTTTATATACCGTAACCATTTCACTTTTTTCTTTAGCAATTTTCTCAAGCACGGGTTCAATTTCTTTACAGGGAGGACACCAGTCGGCGTAAAAATCAAAGATCAGGAGACGTTCTCCTGATGTTTGGATGATTTTATTAAACTGTTCCATGCTATCTATATATCTAATACCAGAATCGGCAAGCGGATTTTGAGCCTTATTACCGATATCATCCCCACAGGATGCGATCCCAAAAGTAAAAACTATGATAACAACCCGTGAGCAAAAACCCATCCACCGGGTATTGAACTGTATGTTTCGTATCATCTTTTAAAGGTAACAGTAAATAGAGGACAATTGGGTTAAAATCCCCAAGTTCTTCCTTTATCACAGATTTCCGACTATATTTTTGTGTGTAAACAAAAAAACTTGGGCATAACGCAGAGATTGGGCCCCGGTTAAATATTAAATACGGATTTAATTAGGGAAGCAAAAAGACCATTTATGGATGGATACTATCTAACATCCGTCTTGAATGGTCACTTAGCATCAAAATCAAACTTGTTACAAGACCATTAAATAATGACTCGTGTTATTTTTAAACTCTTTTTTATAGGAATCTCTTGTTCGGCTTTCGTCTTAGTTACAGCTTTCGTCCCTCTTTATGCGGATATATATGTGCATATGGACAGTGAGGGGGTGCTTCATTTTACCAACGCGCCAACATCATCTAAATATAAAATCTATATCAAGGAAAAACCTACCATGTCTTCGAATTCAAACCTCATCGACTCTACAAAGCGTTATGATGACCTGATAACAGAAGCATCTAAAAGCCACGGCATTTCATTTTCACTGCTCAAGGCGCTGATTAAAATCGAGTCGGATTTCAATCCCCGGGCGATTTCAAGTGCCGGTGCAATAGGTCTTATGCAAATCATGCCAGAAAATATCAAAGCCCTTAATATAAAAGATCCGTTTGATCCGTGGGAAAATATAATGGGAGGTGCGCGTTATTTAAAACAGCTCATTGGGCGATTTAACGGGAAGCTGCCCATGGCCTTGGCCGCCTATAATGCCGGCCCCAACATAGTTGATCGTTACAAACGAATCCCTCCCTTTAAAGAGACGGAAGATTTTGTAGAAAAAGTTATGAAATATTATTCTATTTTTAAAGAACAATAGTTTCGAGACCTTTGAAAAATTTTGACTAAGGGCTCACTCATAGAGCTAATTGAAAATCACATCATTATCTATTACCGATCCTTGTTTGATAACTGCCTGGGATTCGCTGTTGTTTTTTATCACAACGCCCCCCTTTATGGCTACGTTCTTTTCAAAACGCACATCACCGTCAATAGTAAGAGACCCGCAATCGATCAGGGATGGAATTCCTTGAGCAAATCTTTCATCAAAAAGATCTATCTTGCCGTAATATTTCGGATCAAGGGCTACGGTGATGGTCCGTGACCCGATTCCGGGATTTAAAATCAGATGGTCTTTTTCTGAAAAAACAAAACGGTCTGATCTTATGGCCAAAAGATCGTTACATTTTTTTACAGGTAAAAAACGGGATGTGGGAACCCGTATTATAGCAGCACCTTCAAAAAGAGATATGGCGGCTCCCATGGCTGTTTCAACCTGAAATACTTTTGGAGTAGTTTCATCTCTCGGATCAAGCCTTTTCCGGTTTTTAATTATCGGAAGTTTTATGGTATGGTGTTTTTCAATAAGCTCTTCAAGAGCTTTAAGATTTATCCATATGTTATTTGTGTTGAAAAACCGGTAACGTTTTATATCTTTGAACGCATCCATTTCATCTTTCGGGCACTGGGCAGACTCACGCAAAATCAGACGGCCGTTTATATGTCTGGCAATATGTCCGCCTTTTACGTCTGACGGTGTTCTCGGAACCACTTCCATCATAAAAGGGAGTCTGTTCTCAGAAAAATATCCCAAAAGCGATTCATCCATGGTAGCGCCCAAATTATCCGAGTTGGAAATAAAGGCATACTCGATCCCCTTTTCCAGAAGGCGATGTAACACGCCGGATGTATAAATTGCCGAGTATATGTCACCGTGTCCCGGGGGATTCCATTCCAGGTCCGGATTCTCGGGCCAGGTCGCCGGGGCAAGATTTTCCTGCAGGATTTTTGGGAACTTATTCTGAATAAATAAAAGTGGGGAATCTGACGGCTTGATCATTGAGAGGGCGTTAATGGTGTCTTCATGTGTGCTGAAACTGTTCATAAGGGCCAGCTTTACCCGGCACCTTTCTGCCTGCTTTACGATTATTTCAAGAAATGTTTTTTCGTTTTTTACCTCTAAAAGAGATTTGGCCTTGGTAAGGCCCATGCTGGTACCCAGACCGCCGTTCAGCTTGATGATAACCGCATGGCGCAATGCTTTTCGCCCGGATTCGGCATATTCTTTAATACGGGTTGCATCTTCAATTTCATCCGGAGCGACGGGTTTTATGTCCTTATCAGATATAAGGCCCGTCGCTCCGGAAACGAGCTTTTTATAATAATACGTAAACGTATCAATAACCAAGGGGGGAAATTCAGCATGTTGCATCTTTGAAATAAAGGATGGAAGGTATGTTGTTTTATCTGAATTTACCGGCATATTGGTTTTATTTATAACCTTTCTATCCACCCTTCAGGATCTTCAATACGGCCGTATTGAATATCTGAGATTGTTTTGTAGAACTTATTGGCCATGGGGCCGACCTTGCCGCTGCCCACGGTAATTACGGTGTCGCCATATTTGATTTCGCCAACCGGAGAAATCACCGCAGCGGTTCCGGATCCGAATATCTCTTGGAGTTTTCCCGATGAATGGGCATCCAGCACCTCATTGATGCTGATTTTTCGTTCAGCAACTTGGACATCCCACATTTTTGCAAGGGAAAGTACAGTGTTTCTGGTAATGCCGGGAAGAATACTTCCGCTTAATATGGGCGTGATCAGTTCGCCGTTTATGACAAAAAATATATTCATGGCCCCAACTTCTTCAATGTATTGCTGTTCAATACCATCCAGCCACAATACCTGAGTATAGCCATGTTTATGTGCCTGTTCGCCGGCGTACAGACTTGCTGCATAATTGCCCGGCGTTTTGGCTTCACCCACTCCGCCCCGAACCGCCCGGACATGGTTGCGGGTTACCCATATCTTGACAGGATTAAAGCCTTCGGCATAATAAGCACCCACCGGAGAAAGAATAATAAAATAACGGTATGTATGGGAAGCACGAACACCTAAGAAAGGATCGGTAGCTATTATGGTAGGGCGGATGTAAAGGGAGGTTCCCGGAGTAGACGGCACCCAGTCTTTTTCAATGACCAGCAACTGCTTAAGGGCATCCAGGGCAAACGCCTCGTCAATCTCCGGGATGCAGAGGAGATGAGCAGAGTTGTTCAACCGTTTGAAATTATCACTGGGCCGGAAAAGCTGAATATCTCCTGAATCCGTCCTGAAAGCCTTGAGTCCTTCGAAAACGCCTTGACCATAATGAAGCACCATGGTTGCCGGATCCATATCCATAGATGCGTAAGGCTCTATACGTGGATGATGCCACCCATCTTGCGGATTATAATCCATGTTAAACATATGATCCGTAAAAATACTGCCGAAACCGAGTTTGGAATCATCAGGTTTTGTCTTTAATTGATCTGCTTTTTTCACAGTCAGTCGCATTTCAGCCTCCTCAAAGATTTTAAAATTTCAGTCCGATAGTTTCCACAGCATAAGTCCTGTCGTATGATCGTGAGCCCTCTTCAGGGGGTTGCCGGTTAATTCCTGAAGATCAATTTCTCCGGCATAAAGTATGGTTTCTGAAAAAAGATGTCCGCCGATGGTTTTTCCCTCAAGATCTCCCAGAACAATATGGGCATGTACGACCGGGTTTTCATCCACTAATGATATATTTCCGGTGCAACTTACTATTTCAAGAGTTTCCTCTTGGGTGAATGTTGCATAAACTTGTTGTTTTTGATCATATGCGCCCAGAGTCGCAAAAGATACTGCACCAATTAAGGAAAATGTAGCCATTTGTATTGACGACGCATTACAAAAATCTTCGATAGATGTAATTAAATCTTTGCCGTGAGGAAGACGCCCTACAAATCGCCGTCCCAGTGTAAATTCAGAATAGGTCAGTTTGTCCATCAAAAACCTCCAAGATTCATATTATATTAAAAATAAAATTTGTAACATCTCAATAAATTATTGGGGCTTACGATCACCATTTATCGTACCAAAACTTATTGAGAGGTTTTTAAAAATTGATTCAAGATCTATAGCATCTTTACCATTGAAATCAAGACCAAAATCGGTGCTAAATTGTTTTGCTGAACAACAGCATATGTTCTCACAGGTTGACATTGAGTGTTTGGGATATTAAAGTTCGAAATTTAATTCATCAATACCTAATGGAAAGGAAAATCAATATGACCATATCAGAGAAAATGGCCGATATCAAACCGGTAAGGCTTAACTTGGATAGTAAATTTAAATTTAAATGCCATAAAGGGGTAAAATGTTTCACCAAGTGTTGCAGAGATATCAATATCGCGCTGACTCCCTATGACATTATCAGGCTTAAAAACCGTTTGCAGCTTTCTTCAGATGAATTTCTGGCAATGTACACGGTTCCCCGTCTTTTGGAAAAGACAGATCTTCCCATGGTGACTCTGAGGATGATGGACGATGATTTAAAATCATGCCCGTTTGTCACCGATAACGGGTGTATTATCTATGAAGACAGACCCACGACGTGCCGTTATTATCCTCTTGGCGTTGCGTCGCTGAGTCACAGGGAAGGAGTTGATGATGAAGGATTCTATTTTTTTGTGCATGAAGCGCACTGCCTGGGTTTTGAAGAGAAAAAGGAATGGACGGTCCGTGAATGGCGAAAAGATCAGGGCGTTGATATCCATGATGAAATAAATGCCGGCTGGACCGATCTTGTTGTGAGAAAAAGATCTTTTCCTCCGAATCTCAAACTTGTTGAAGAAAGCAAAAAGATGTTCTTTTTAGTGAGTTACAATATCGACAAATTCAAACAGTTTGTTTTTGAAAGCTCATTTTTGAACCGGTACACTATTGACCATGCAACTGTTGAAAAGATCAGAGAAGATGAAATAGCCCTGCTAAAATTTGGTCTTAAATGGCTAAAAGACGTTCTGTATAAAAAAGGAAGTTTTAAGCTCAAGGAAAGTGCAGCTGATTAAAGGAATAAAACCTTGATGAAGAAGAAAACCTTAACGCCGGATACTGGATGATTGAAATGCAAGTATCCGGCATTAAATTACGTTACATTAATATTCCTCGTAAAAAAGGCCGTCCCAACTCGAAGGATTGTTCAAACGTTGTTCAATATCTACATTGAAAAATTCGGCAACCGGTTTTAATATCTCGGGATTATCGGCCTGTACTTTGCGCACAGCCGAAAGAACCGTTTCAAGTCCGTTTCGTGTCATTTTCCCCAGAGGTTGTCTGCACCCGCCCGAGGGCATTCCCAGAATCGACATCAATGTTTTGAAGCCCAGCGGGTTTCTGGCCCGGCATCCGACCTCTCCATAAGGTGTCTTTTCCATGGTTTTAACCGTAACCAGACCAAAAAGGGGTTCCAGGGCCGTCAACAGCTTTTGGGCGTCTTGCTCTTTGCCCTGTTCGAGCAGTCGAACCATCTCAGTGATGGGACCGGGCGCTACATTTGACGCAACCGAAATAACGCCGGACGCCTTGATCTGAGGATCGAGCATCATCTCAAAGGTCATCCCGTCATCACCGGAAAGTATGGTAAAGTCAGGCCCGCAGCACTTTCTTGTGCGGCGCATATTTTCGAGATTGGCCGTGGCTTCTTTGACCGTATTGACATTTTTATACGTCTGGTTAAGGATGGCAAGGTCTTCGGGTAACAGCTGTGCACCGGTTCTGCCGGGGATCACATAGGGAATAATCTCAATATCAGGAGCCGCTTCGGCAACAGGGGCAATGTATTCCCGGCGTATTTCAAGGGAACTGGGCCCGTTATAGTAAGGATCGACCAGCAAAACCGCATCAGCGCCTACGGCAACCGCATGCTTTGTTCCATCCAACGACTCTTTAGTGTTGTTACTCCCTGCACCTGCAATGCAGATACATTTATCTTTTGATTTTTCCGCAACGATCTCAATAACCCGATTATGCTCTTCCCAGCTCAGAACAGGACTCTCCCCGGTAGTCCCTACAGCCAGAATCCCGGTTATTCCATTTTTTATCTGGAATTCCGACAGCTTTCCAAGACCTTCATAATCGACGGTATCATTTTTAAATGGTGTAACAATTGCTGTGAAACATCCTGCGAGCATAGTATCCCCCTTTTAAAAATAAAAAGTGTTCTTGCCATTAAAAACATCGTATGGACGATAACGGTATATTCAGAAAAGGTAAATAAAGTGAGAGGTTATGTCAAGGGAAAACTCGGTAATCTCCGGAAACAGCGGAATAAGACAAACCGAAATTCATCGAAAAAGGATGGTGCGGCTCAGAATCGATATAAAGCGGGAAATCAGAGAAAAAATTGAAATGTGATGGGCAGGAGACCCTTGAAAAACATTCCCTTTGCCCCGATTTTTGCTTAGATCCGGATGATAGCAACAAAATCGAACGTTTTCAAGGGTCTCGATTATAGCGCATTATTCTTGGGAAACACTATCGACCCGATGAACCTCTTCCAGATATACCCCGTCCGGCAAGCGGATTATAAAGTTTTATAATTCCCACCTTCATACAGTCAAGCGTCTGTGTTTCCGAAATAACATTCATCAAAGTATTTTCGCCGTCTTCCGGTAGAACACATGCATTTTTATCGTCGAAGGTCAAATCCGTAAAGCCTTTAACGAGTTTCTTTTTTTCCTTTTTGGTCATACCCACCTGAATTGCCTTTTTGCCGTCTATTTCAGCAATCTGGTCTGCCAAACCCGCATCTTCAA
>JASFHC010000052.1:0-11417 GCA_050123435.1 Desulfobacterales bacterium | reverse complement strand
GAGCATCTTTGATTAACGGCGGGAAAGCCGCCGGCGCTTTTGAGAGCCAGGACATCGACAACCTATGGATTCTGGTTGAACCGGCAACCGGTGACAAGTGCGAACGGTGCTGGATATATGACGTTTCTATTGGAACAAGTTCAGAACATCCAACCATTTGCAGCCGATGCTTAAATAGCCTTAAAAAATTAAAGATTGAAGATTGACGGCTTCGTAGAAAGTCCAATTTCTAATACACTAAATTTCCAATTGAGCGGTTTTGCTCAATTGGTGTTATAATGAATATTATAAGAGTGAGTTCGAGTTTCTATGGCTCGGAGGGGGACTGCTATTACTCATAATAAGTACCTAAAGCTTGCCGTCATCGCCGGTTTGGTCATTATTTTTGATCAGATAACAAAGGCCGTAATTCAGAACACGGTTCCGCTTTACCACTCAATTACGGTTATACCGGGTTTTTTCAGCATTACTCATATTCATAATCCGGGCGGCGCCTTCGGATTCATGGCCAATAAAAGCTCTGGTCTGCGGAACGTGCTTTTTCTTTTGATTTCATCGTTGGCTATCTGCCTGATATTGTACTTCTATAAAAATACACCCCGGAAATATTCTTTGCTTTCCGCATGTTTTGCCCTCATTCTGGGGGGTGCCCTGGGAAACCTAATCGACAGAATTCGGTTTGGAAAAGTCATCGACTTTTTAGACTGTTACATCGGAAGTTATCACTGGCCTGCGTTTAATGTGGCGGACAGTGCAATAACTGTGGGCGTTGGTATTTATGTGTTTCATGTAATCTTTAAAAAAATGCCGGAGTGATTTAGAGTTGCCCGAAATAAATTACAGAGAGCTTGACAATTATTTAAAAGACCGGAAAGCCGGTGATTTTGCACCGGTGTATCTTATCTACGGCCAGGAGCTGCTATATAAAAATTCACTTGAGGCTCTTGTCCGTGCATTGATTCCTGAGCGTCAAAGAAGCCTTAGTTATGAACCGGTTGAGGGCACAAATGAAAATATTAAAGAAGCCGTCGAGCGGTCAAACACATATTCGCTTTTGTCGGGCACGAAGGTGGTCGCCATTTGTGATTCTAAAATATTCTATTCAAAGCAGGATCAAGGTAGAGTTCTTGAAAAGGCGAAACAAGCATATGATGCGGATGATGTTAAAAAGGCTGCAAAATATTTTTTAAGTCTTCTGAGTGTATTAAATCTTTCATACGATGATGTGAGCAAGGCAAACAGAATCAAAACAATTAAACTCGATATTGACCGCTTCGGTGATGACCAGTGGATTGATAAAATCGTGTCGTTTTGCATAGAAAACGGCCTTGCCATCGCTTCTCAAGAAGATAATACCGCTCTTTTGCAAAACGCCGTGGAAAAAGGATTTCCCAAAGGGAACCATCTTATCATTACCACAGATATGGTGGATAAGCGCCGGAAGCTTTTTAAAACCATCCGGGAGCAGGGGGTGATCATCGACTGCTCCGTCCCCACAGGGGATCGCCGGGCGGACAGAATGGCCCAGGAAGCGGTTCTTTCAGAAAGGATGAATGAAATCCTAGGCCAATTTGGGAAAGAGATGGATAAGAATGCATACTCGGTCTTGTATGAAATGACCGGTTTTGATCTCCGAACATTCTCAAACAATCTTCAGAAGCTAATCAGTTATGTGGGAGATAGAAAAAATATAACGGCCGACGATGTCGAGTCTGTTTTAAAGCGCACAAAAAAAGACCCCATATATGATTTAACCAATGCCGTTTCGGAAAGAAACATCGAAAAATCCCTCTTTTTCCTGAATACGCTTCTTTATGATAATCTTCATCCGCTTCAGGTTCTTGCTGCAATAACAAATCAGATCCGGAGGCTACTGCTGGTCAAGGATTTTGTTGAAGGTCCCCATGGCCGCAAATGGCATGGCGGCGTTCCGTTCCATGAATTTAAAAGCAGGATTATGCCCGCCATTCAGGCTTACGACGCTGATCTTCTGGGACAACGGGAAACGTGGGACCGGATGCTTTCAAAACAGACCGGAAAAGATAATCAAACATCAAAAAACAAGAATAAAAAAAAGAAAACCTCGCCGGTTACAGATCTTGTGATTGCTAGAAATCCCAGAAACCCTTATCCCGTTTATCAGATGCTCCTGAAGTCCGAACGGTTTAGCACGGATGAACTTATTGCCGTTCTCGAATCGTTGAGTCAAACCGATTTGAGTCTTAAATCCACAGGGCAGAATCCCAAATTACTGTTGCAAAAACTGATATTATTTATTTGTCAAGAGCAACATACCTTGAACTCAGGGTAAACGCATATTCAGTATCTTGCCTCAATCAACTTCAGGTCGTATTTGATGTCAACGGATGAGTGGACCCCAAAAAATTTTTCTTAAGAGCTATAGAATGGGATTTATAAAGGAACAACAGAAACGGCTGGCCATACGGTTTTTAAGCTGGCAATACGAGAAAAAGAATTTGCCCATGCCGACCCGCGTTGAACTTGAAAGACGTGCGATCGGGATCGTTGAAGATGCCCATCGAATCGCCCGGGAAAGAGGGCAAAATGTAATGTCAATCATAAAGGAAATGATCGCCGATCTGAAACCATAGGATAATGTAATTTAATGTCCATCCATAAAAGAGCATTTTTGGTTCAGGCCCGTCCGCCTTACTCCGCTTGGCACGAGGGCGGGCTTGTCCGGGTTAGGCTCTGATAGAGTTCTCTGGCACGGTAAGAACTGCGCACCAGCGGCCCGCTGGCAACATCGGAAAACCCCATTTCAAGAGCGGCCTTTTTCCAGTCATCAAATTCTTCAGGGGGAATAAAGCGTTCAACTTTTAGGTGCTCCCTTGTGGGTTGAAGATACTGGCCAAGTGTCAGGATCCTGCATCCCGAGTCAAGAAGGTCCCGCAGGGTCTTTTCGACTTCATCGGGAAATTCTCCGAGTCCGAGCATAAGACCTGACTTCGTGAGAATGGACGGTCGATAATACGTAGTGCGCTTCAGTAGTAAAAGGGAGCGCTCATAGTCGGCTTCCGGTCGAACCCGGGGATAAAGACGAGGGACCGTTTCAAGATTATGATTCAATACTTGGGGACGGGCCTCTAAAACCGTCTGAAGTGCATGTTTATTCCCTTGAAAATCCGGGATCAAAACTTCCATAAGCGTATGGGGCATTCTCCCGCGGATTTCTTTTATTGTTTTTGCAAACATACCGGCTCCGCCGTCAGCCAGATCGTCCCGGGTGACGGAAGTGATGACCACATAGCGCAATCCCAGTTCTTCTATGGCTTGGGCAACCCGAACCGGCTCTCCGGAATCGGGTGGGGCGGGCGGTCGTGCGTGGGCGACGTTGCAGAACCGGCAGTTACGGGTGCAACAAGGTCCCATAATCAGGAAGGTTGCCGTGTGTCGGGAAAAGCATTCCCAAAGGTTGGGGCATCGGGCTTCCTGGCAAACCGTATGAAGCCGGCTGTTATTTAGCAGAGCCCTGACTTCTTCATAGGTGTGTCCTGTCGGAAGACGCCGTTTAAGCCAGGGGGGTTTTGCTGTCCGCCGTTTATGTATCTGATTTTGATTCATCAGTTTCCAATCATAAATCGTTTATCTTCAATGTTTCAAGGCGTGTCATCATCAGTGCAACGTCAAAAACCGCTTCCAGATGGTGTTTTACCCTTTCCCTCACTTGCTTCATGGATATGTCGCCGGAAAGCTCCCGCTCCATAGAGGTAATCCCAGTATTCTTAAGACCGCAGGGAGTTATCCACTGAAAAGGCTCCAGCAAGGTATTGACGTTTAATGCCATGCCATGAAAACAAATCCCCCGCCGAATGGCGATTCCGATGCTCCCCAGTTTTTTATCGCCGACCCATACACCTCTGTTAAGAGAATTCCGCAGGGCAATGACTCCCCAGTCTGCGGCAGTCCGGATCATAACCTCTTCGAGATTTTCAACATAATGGACCACGCTCAGCTCAGCTGCTTGCAGATTGATGATGGGATAGACGACCAGTTGGCCGGGGCCGTGAAACGTAATATTGCCGCCCCGTTCCACTTGAATTACCGGAATGACGGCTTTTTCTAAAAACTTTTCGGAAACCGACAGATTGTTCAATCCTCCCCGACGGCCTATTGTGAAAACAGGAGGGTGCTCCAATAACAACACGACGTTTTCATTGAGTGTTTTGTGATATTTTGCGGCAACAAGATTATTCTGCAGTTGCCATGCCTCCTTGTAGTCGGTAACTGGAAGTTCAATACAGAGCCATTTAGAATCCGACGCCATGTCTCGAGCGTTTTGTATTTGGTTTTGGCAAAATACCATATTATATTCTATCCAGAAACTGCAATACCGTTTTATTAAACACCTCCGGAGTTTCAGCCGGAATAGAATGGCCGACCCCCGTGAGGTGCTTATGCCGTCCGCCACAAACCAGGGCCAGATTCTCGGCGTCTGACTCGGTTACCAGCAGATCATCGGATCCCGAAACAACCAGGACAGGGTGATGCACATGTTGTGCGATTTGGGATAACGGGGGGTAAACACGGATTGCCGCGAGATGGGCAATGAGCGCTTGTTTTTTGTTTCGCCTGATCATCGCGGTTACGATATGGTCCAGGATTCTTTGTTGCTGTTTCAAAAAGGTTTCTCCGAAAGCAATAGGAAGTGAAACCCATGCCAGAGTCTCTAAATCAGAACTTTTTAGTACGTTAAGCCATGACTTAAGAATCAGCCTAGACCGAAAGGTCTGCCTTGCACCGACGCTGCACAATACCAGCCGATCAGCGCATTCCGGTGAATGAGCGGCATAGGCAAGTGCCACGTTTGCTCCGTGGCTCAGTCCGATAAGATGTGCCTTTTCAACCCCCAGATGTTTGAGTAATTCGGAGAAATCTTCGGCGTGTCCTTCCAGCGATAATTCCCTTTCCCCCAAATCGCTTTTTCCCTGGGCTCTGGCATCGTACATCAGCACACGAAACCGATCTTTGAAAGCCATGCGCTGTGTTTTCCAATATACGGTAGTTTGCATGGTTCCGTTCAGAAAAGCAACCACCGGTTTTGATGATTCGAACCCTTGTGTTTCATAGAAGATAGAGCAACCGTCTTTTGTTTTGAAATATGGCATATTTATTTCATCCCGTCAGACAGGGCTTTCGAGCAGCGGTGACTTCATCCAGTCTCTTTACCTTGCAGGTTTTTGGGGCATCATGCAGCAAATCCGGATTTTCACCGGCCTCATTTGCAACGGCTTTGAACGCTTCAATAAATTGATCGATGGTCTCTTTGGACTCTGTTTCAGTGGGTTCGACCATAATGGCGCCGGGCACGACCAGCGGGAAATACACCGTGGGCGGATGAAATCCGTAATCCATCAGTCGCTTGGCCATGTCCAGAGTTGCTATTTTTTGAGCCGCTTGATGTTTATCGGAAAAAACACATTCGTGCATACACGGTCTGTCATAAGGAAGATGCAAAGTCCCTTTTAACATCTCCTTAATATAATTGGCATTCAGCACAGCAAGCTGGCTGGCCCTTTTCAGATTTTTCGGTCCCATTCTGCGAATATAACTGTAGGCTTTTATCACAACACCGAAGGCGCCATGGAAGGCCGAAATTTTGCCGATGGAGTCCGGATAATCCTCGGCCAGGATATAGGCGCCGTTTTGCTCAAGCACGCGCGGGACCGGAAGAAAGGGTTCCAGATGCTTTGCGACACTAACGGGACCGGAGCCGGGCCCTCCCCCGCCATGGGGGGTTGAAAACGTCTTGTGCAGGTTCAGTTGCATTACGTCTATGCCGATGTCTCCCATTTTTACCACACCCATGACTGCATTCATATTTGCACCATCACAATAGACCAGCCCGCCTTTGTCATGGACGATTTGGGCGATCTTTCGGATGTTTTCTTCAAAAAGACCCAGCGTGTTGGGATTGGTTACCATGATTCCGGCAGTATCTTGGTCCATGATTTGGGCGACGGCTTCCACAGAAAGGATTCCCAGTTCGTTGGATGTCACGGACACCGGCCGAAAGCCGCATAGGGATACGCTGGCGGGGTTTGTGCCGTGGGCAGTATCCGGGACAATGATTTTTGAACGCTGCGATCCCTGTTTTTTGTGATAGGCATAAATTATGAGCATTCCGGTGAGTTCTCCATGCGCTCCTGCCGCAGGCTGAAGAGTTGTCGCGTGCATACCGGTAATCTCGTTAAGATATTGCTCAAATTCAAACATCATCTCGAGCGCCCCTTGGGACAATTCCGAAGGAAGGAGGGGATGAGCCCCTGTAAATCCCGGAAGGCTTGCCTGTTTTTCATTGGTCTTGGGGCTGTACTTCATGGTGCATGAACCCAGCGGATACATGCCGGTATCCACCCCGAAATTCCACTGGGCCAGTCTGGTATAATGGCGTACCACGTCAACCTCGCTCAAATCCGGAAAGTCGGGACCTTCACCGATGAGTTCTTCATCGAGGAAGCAGGATTCCACGTCGCGACGGGGAAGAGAAAGTCCGCATCTTCCCTTTTTTCCTTTTTCCCAAAGGAGCGGCTCGTTAAGTAACAGACCGGTGGCGCCTAAAGATTCTTTCATGATTTAACCTCCCTGACCAAGGCATCCATGTCGTCTTTCGATCGGATTTCCGTGACGCACAAAAGATAATGATTGGCAAGTTCAGGATAGTATGGGGCCAGACAGAGTCCGGCGACGATCTTTTTCTCTAGAAGGTGCTTGTGAGTGGCTTCAAAGCCGGAGGGAAATTCGACAACAAATTCATTGAAGGTAGGGCTGTCAAAGGTGATGGCAAATCCCGCCTTTTTCAGTTCCTTTTTAAGATACTCGGCCTTGTCATGGTTGAGTTGGGCAAGTTTCCGTATGCCGCTGCCCCCCACGGAAGCCAAATACATGGCAGCCGCCAGAGCACAAAGGCTGTTGTTGGTGCAAATATTGGACGTTGCTTTTTCCCGACGAATGTGCTGCTCTCGGGTTGCAAGGGTCAGCACAAAGCCTGTTTTTCCATCCAGATCTTTGGTTTTACCTACCAGCCGACCCGGCAAGCGGCGCATGTGCTTTTTGCTGCTCGCTAGCATTCCCAGTGCGGGTCCGCCGAAGGAATTGGGAATACCTAAGCTTTGTCCTTCCCCGCCGACGATATCCGCGCCCTGGCTGCCGGGGTTTTTTAAAAGCCCGTATGCAAGGGCTTCGGTGAATGACACCACAAAAAGGGCCTTTGTATCATGGATCTTTTGCCCGAGGGCATGGAGATTTTCAATACACCCGAAAAAATTGGGTGACTGAATGGCAACGGCCGCAAGATCATCCATTTCATCAAGCCCGGCAGCATCGGTGATTCCGGTATTGAGATAAGGAAGTTCTACAACCTCATAACCGGTGGGCTCAAAATAGGTTTGAACCACGCGACGATATAACGGATGAATCAGACTTGAAATGGCGACTTTCTTTCGTTTTGTGATACGAACCGCCATCAGGAGTGCTTCGGCCAGGGCCGTGGCGCCGTCATAATGGGAAGCGGTTGCGACTTCCATGCCCAGAAGCCGGGCGGCCAGCGTCTGATATTCATAAATCGCCTGGAGGGTTCCCTGGCTCATTTCCGGCTGGTAAGGGGTATATGATGTCACAAACTCGGAGCGACCCAGCAGGTAAGATAGCGACGCAGGAATAAAGTGTTCATAACTGCCCGCACCCAAGAACACATTATACTCCGGAGAAACCGCCATCTTATGGGAAAGCTTGGACATGTGATCGTTCAACTCCCACTCGTTCAAGGGTTCCGGCAAATTTAAATCGCCAATGAAACGACAATCCTCAGGCACTGTGGAAAAAAGATCGTCAAGCGTGTCACCCCCCAAAACCTGAAGCATTGAAAAAATGTCTTCACGGGTATGAGGCAAGTAGATCATTTATTCCGCTCCTTTCAGCTTTTCCAGGCAGGCGTCATGGGTCATGAGAGCTTCCATTTCAGATAAATCGCCGGGATTAACCTCAACAAACCATCCATCGCCGTAGGGGCTGGTGTTTACCAGTTCCGGGGATTCTTCAAGGGCAGTGTTTACGGAAACAATTTTTCCGCTGACCGGAAGGTAACATTCACAAACCGCCTTGACCGATTCCACGGTTGCAAATTCTTCACCCTGTTTAAAGGTATCGCCCAATTGGGGCAGTTCCACAAAAACAATGTCTCCGAGCTGATCCTGGGCATAGTCATCAAGGCCAACTCTGATTTTGTCTCCCTCAAGCCTGGCCCATTCATGATCTTCTGCATAGCGAACGTCATCCGGCAAGTGTAATTCACTGAGTTCTTTCATTAATTTAACTCCTTTTTCTGTATGGTATTCTTGGCTTGCTAGAAGTGGTTTCAAAACCTTCAATCAGGTTCAATATTGAATCCCTCGGTCCGACACAGAAATTGGGCCTGAGGGGAGATTTTGAAACCGCTTCTAATAAATTTAAATGAATATCATATAACAAGAATAAATGTAAATACCGGATTAATGATTTATTTGACGAAACGGTTTAACCCTGATATTAGACAACTTTTTGGGATGATACCTCCTGTTACGGCGGTTTTGATCTGTTGATACTTCAGAGTTCTTTTTCTGCAATGAAAGGAGATGATTGATGAGCGACCTTCTTAAAACCGTTTTTTACGACCGGCACGTGGATTTGGGCGCTAATATGGTGGAATTCTTTGGCTGGGAGATGCCTATGTTTTACCCCACCGGCATCGTTAAAGAGCACCTGGCCACCCGTAAGCATGCAGGACTTTTTGACGTTTCCCACATGGGCCGATTCATTATCCGGGGTGCCGGGGCGTTAAAATTTCTGCAACATGCTTTGAGCAACAACGCTGAAGCACTGGATATCAGAGAGACGGGCGCTCAGTATACTTTTATTGCCAATAGCACCGGTGGCGCTGTGGATGATGCGTATCTTTACCGTTTTGTCGAAGACGAGTATCTACTGGTGGTCAATGGTGCCAACCGAGAAAAGGATTGGAATCACTTCCAGACACTTTTGAAAGATTTCGACACTGTGGAACTGACCGACCGCACCGAAGAAATTGCCATGCTTTCGTTGCAGGGGCCGAAGTCGCGCGAGATTCTGGAAAGCATTATCCAAACCGGTCTGCTACCGGAACCCATGCGAAACGCCGTGAGTATTGTGACGATCTCCGGTGTCACGGTAAAGGTGGCCCGCACCGGCTACACGGGTGAACCGGTCTGTTTTGAGATCTTTGCCGATGCAACGGACGGTTCTATGCTGTGGGACCTAATCGTGGAAAAAGGAGCTACGCCTATCGGACTTGGCGCAAGGGATACCCTCCGGCTGGAGGCCGTACTGCCGCTTTATGGCCATGAGTTGGGCCAAGACCCAGAAGGCAAAGAAATTCCTATCTTTGCCTGTCCTCTGGCAAAGTTTGCCGTGAGCTTTTCGTCGCTTAAAGGCAATTTTCTTGGCCGTGAAGCTTTGCTCAGTCAGCAGGAGGCGTTTAAGAAAATCGTTTCCCGCGATTATTCAATGATCAAGAATCTGCCCCGGACAAGCAAGCCCATTGCCTTAGCGGGTCGGGGCGTGGCGCGTGAAGGAGCGAAGGTGTTCAAGGATGACAAACATGTGGGCTATGTTACCAGCGGTACCATGATCCCCATGTGGTGGGTTCAGGGACAAGGGCTGGATTCCGCGCAGACCGACCAACATCATTTACGCTCTATCTGTCTGGGATACATCGACAGTGATATTTTAGAAGACGAACGGGTTGCAATTGAGATTCGAGGCAAGTTGGTCGATGCTGTTGTAGTGCCGTTTCACCTGCGTTCCGAGGCCCCGCCATACTCCCGTCCGATTATCTTCGATCAGCAACTGCCGGCTGAGGAACTGCCCGCAGGCGACGCAGCAGCCAAGGTCCTCACACTGCTTGAAAAGAGCGTGATGAACACTCGATGGCGACAGCAAGAGTGTATCAACCTCATCCCTTCGGAGATGACGATCTCACCCATGGCCCGACTGTTATCGGTGATGGACCCTGCATTTCGATATGCCGAACACAAGAAAGTTAAGGCATTCTATGACGCCGATATATTCTATTACCAGGGCACCGAATTTATCGCCCAAGTCGAGCAGATGCTGGAACAGGAAATGCGAAAATTCATGGGGTGCGAGAACATAGAGACGCGGCCGGTAAGCGGGCAAATGGCCAATACCGCCGTTTTCAGCGCCATGGTCGACTATATCAATCGCGTGGATCGAAAGATCGAGCCGCGCCGAATTCGAAAGGTGATGAACAATCATATCGGCAAAGGCGGGCATCTCAGCGCTCAGCCCATGGGCGCACTCAGGGACTATGTTGCCCGAGATCCGCGTACCGAACGCCCGGCGGTGGTTAATTTCCCTGTGCTTCCTCACAACCGTCATAAAATCGATGTGTCGGCCACGTTGAAATTGATTGATGAACATCGGCCGGAATTGATTATTTTTGGCAAAAGCATGGTTATTCACAAGGAACCCGTTGCAGAAATCCGCCGGTTCCTGGAGGATCAAAACATAGACACGGTGGTGATGTACGATATGGCCCACGTGCTGGGACTTATCGGTCCTCATTTTCAGGAACCTTTTGCTGAAGGGGCTGATCTGGTCACCGGATCCACACATAAGACCTATTTTGGAACGCAACGTGGCGTTGTAGGGAGCCGTTTTCGGGAGGACGAAGTTCGCTATGAGCTCTGGGAAGCTCTGCTTCGACGAGTCTTCCCCGGATCGGTGTCCAGCCACCATCCCGGGACCTTGCTGGGGCTCCTCATCGCCGCCTATGAGATGAATCATTTCAAGGACGAATATCAGTCCGGAGTTGTCGCCAATGCCAAGGCATTTGCTCGGGGATTGAAGGATTGCGGGCTCGATGTGATCGGCGATCCGAGTATCGACTTCACCGAAACCCATCAGGTACTGATCGATGTGGGATACAACCGGGGACCGGAAATCGCCCGTCGGCTGGAATCCAACAACATTATTTGTAACTTCCAGGCCAATACCGATGAAGAAGGGTTTACCGCTTCAGGCGCTCTGCGCACAGGTGTGTCTGAGATGACTCGGTTCGGCATGCGAGAAGAAGATTTCCATGAGCTGGCTGTGATGATCCATGACGTGGTGAGAAACAATAATCAGGTGATAGACAAGGTCAAGGGGCTTCGGGAACGCTTCAGCGAGCTGCAGTTTTGTTTCCGTGGCCACGAGTATGATGACGTGATGCAGAAATTGCATGAACTCCTGTAAAGAAATGGATACCTGTTTTTGCTCAAAAAATGGCTGGATTTGATGTATAGAGTTTAAAGGTGACCCAATGAATGATCGCCCGTCCGTTAAACCGATCAACAGCCTTGATTATCTGGAAAAATTGC
>JASFHC010000051.1:0-11559 GCA_050123435.1 Desulfobacterales bacterium | reverse complement strand
TCCAGATGGCGAAACGTTTCAAATACGGCCGCCAGTTCTTCCGGGCCGGTAATGTTTGTCTTCACGCCGCCGAGATCCGACTTGTGGAGGATACGGGTCGAAACCACCTTGGCCGCCAGGGGAAACCCGATGTCGGCGGAGGCGGATTGGATCTGGACGGGCTCCGTGACGGTGGTAAAGCGCGGCACGGTCAGTCCGACCTCGGCCAGTAGGCTTTTGGCATCCGCTTCGCTGACCCATCCTCGCTCGCGAGATGCATCCATAACGGTTTTGATTCGAGATTTTAACATGGCCGGCTCCTTCGCAGGGCTTCGACCATCAGCACCGCCCCTTTGATGGACGGGGACACCGGAACCCCGTTAAATCCAAACCCTTCGATGAGCATCCGGTATCGATCCACATGGGGGACGTAAGCTACCAGGGGTTTGTTGTTTAGTTTGCATACCCGGCTCAGACGGGCGCCGAGATCGGAAGTGATTTCCGGTGAATACGGGAGTAGCAGCAGAATAATACAGTCCAGATCCGGAGACCGGGCCAGGTGTTGGGCGGCGGCCAAAAAGTCACCGTCGGTGGCGCTGCCGGTGAGATCGATGGGATTGCCCAGGGATGCAATGGGCTGCACGCTGGGAATCAGGTCGGCGCGAAGTTCGGCCTGCTGCTGAGGATCGATGGCGGGAATGAATAAGCCGTGCCGTCCGCAGATGTCCGCTGCCAGGGATCCGTGCCCCCCGCTGCTGCTGATAATGCCCACACGGCCGTCCACAGCGTTCTGATAGCAGCTCAAGACCTCGCAAAAAGAGATCAACTCGATCTCGTTGGCGGCTTCCACGATCCCATGCTGGGCCAGCACGGCCGAAAAAACTGCGTAGTCGCCGGCCATGGAAGCGGTGTGGCTGGAGACGGCCCGCATCCCGTCGCGAGTTTTTCCGGCTTTCAAAACGATCACTGGTTTTGTGCACTCGCGGGCGGCTAGTACAAACTCCCGTCCTTCGCCTCGGGCAAATCCCTCGATGTAAAATGCGATCACCCCGGTGTCCGGGTCCTCGGCCAGGTACCTGAGGAGGTCCAGCTCCCTGATGAGCGCTTTGTTTCCGATGCTGACCCCCAGGGAAAAGCCGACCCCCTGTTCGGAGAATTTGGTCATCAGGTCCACTAGAACACCACCGCTCTGGCTGACCAGAGCTACTTTGCCGGTTTGAGGCCGGATCATCCGTTCGAAGGGGATAAAAAAGGTGTCCATACAGCCTGGGACATAAACGCCCAGGCAATTGGGGCCGATAAACGGAAAACCGTGATGCCGGGCCAGTTCGGCCAGCTGTTCCTGTAAATCCACGCGTCCGACTTCGGCGAACCCACCGGAAATGATCGTAGCTCCTCCGACCTCAGCGTCGATACATGCTTTGAGGGTATCTAAGGTATATTCCGCTCGCACAACGATAACTGCCAGATCGATGATATGTGGAATTTCTTGGATGCCGGTGTACACTTTCTGGCCGAACAGTTCGCCGCCGCGAGGGTTAACCGGAAAGACATCCACGGGGTAGCGCAGGTGGATTTTGTTAAAAATAACGTTGGCCGGGTGACGGTCCCGTTCCAGCGACACCCCGATGACCGCCACACTACGGGGGTGAAACATACGCTGGAAATCCCAGGCAGCGGGCCGGGGTTCAAGAGACGAGCCGTTTAAGGGTGAACAGGTTTTTTCCAATGTTTTTCTCCATAAAATGATGTGGCGCGCTTGTGTTTAGTAAAATTGATATTTTGCATAGGTCTCATTATGCTTGGAAGTGAGCGACCCGCCTTTAGTGGATATTAGGCAGGGATATAGCGAATGTTGTTAATATTTGCAACCGTTTTTAGAAGTAATTTCAAAACCTCCCCTCAAGCCCAATTAATTAAGACGAAAAACTTTTTAGAGACAAAACTGTTGACAACCAAAATCGGATCGTATACGAAAATCAGAAGACATACCGACCGGTCTGTCTGTCTTTCAGTTCAAAAATAAGGTGCGAACCCCATGACATTGAAAGAGAAAATTGTTCACGAATCCCTTCGCCAGTTTTCAACAAAAGGATTTTTAAATACGTCGATTACCGACATTCTTGAAGCCGTGGGAACCTCCAAAGGAGGTCTTTACAATCATTTTAAAAATAAAGAGGCTCTGTTTTTTGCAGCTTTGAGCGAGGCGAGAAAAATTTGGCGGCAAAGAAACCTTGACGGCTTAAAGGAACTGGAGCGTCCCGTCGAGAGAATTAAAAAGCTTCTTGAAAATTACCGTGACCGCTACCTGGCGGATTCGGAAAACTTCCCCGGCGGCTGTATTTTCGTTACTCTGGCTGTGGAATTAAACGACCAGCGTCCCCATTTGGCCCAAGAGATGAACGAGGGGTTTTTGAAGTTCAAGGGCATGTTGAAACGTCTGCTGGATCAGGAAAATGATGCCGGAAATTTAAAGGACGGCGTTGATACACAGCAGGTTGCTGAGATGATTTTCTCAGGCATTCTGGGTGCCAGTGTCATGTATATTTCAGACAAATCAGAAACTACGTTGAATCGAAATATCCGTGCTTTGACCGAATATTTGGACATGATTATAAAATAAAAACGAGAACGGTCGGTCTTATCGGTCTTAAATGGAAAGGAGGTAGAGATATGGATTTTTTACTGTCCGAAAGAGAAGAGCTTCTGAGAAAGTCGGTCAGGGAGTTTGCAGAAAGTGAAATAGCACCCAAGATTGAAACCATGGAAAAAACCGGTGAATTTCCTGTAGAGCTGCTGGAATCAATGGCCGAATTGGGAATAACCGGAATCATTGCGCCACCGGAATACGGAGGGGTCGGGCTCGGCTTTCTGGCCAGAACCATTGCCTTGGAAGAACTGGGACGGGTATGTGCCGCAATTCCCATGGGCATGCAGGTTCACCATATGGCCATCGCCGCTTTGAATGATTTCGGAACCGATGAACAGAAACAAAAATATATTCCGCCGTTGGCAAAAGGTGACACCATGGGCGTTGTGGCGGTTACCGAACCTTCTGGAGGGTCCGATGTCGTGGGAATGCAGGCAACCGCTGAGTTGAAAGGGGACAAATGGATTATCAACGGCCGGAAATGTTTCATCACCAATTCGCACACGTCCGATTTCTGGATCGTCATCGCGAAAACCGCCGAAGGCGCCAAGGGCTTGTCCGCGTTTATCGTTGAGAAGGATCACCCCGGTGCCAAGACCGGCCGGGTTGAGCACAAAATCGGACTTCGGGGCGCCAATACCGGAGAATTGGTGTTTGACAACTGTGAAATTCCCAAGAAAAATATTTTGGGCCAGGAAGGCGGCGGGCTGGCTGTGGCGTTAAAAACCGTCAGCGAGTCCGGAAGACCGGGTATGGCGGCCACGGCACTGGGTATTATCAGTGCATGCCTCGAAGAAGCCGCGAAATTTGCTAGTGAACGGGTGCTTTATGGAAAACCGATCTCTTCGCTTCAGGCCATCAGTTTTTATCTGGCGGAGATCTATACGGAACTGGATATCTGTCGGCTGCTGTGCTACCGGGCCAGCTGGATGAAGGACCAGAATATGCGCTGCGACACTGAAAATGCTATGGCCAAATCCTATACCTGCGATGCCGCTGTGCGGTGCGCCCGTAAAGCCGTTGAAATTCACGGTTCTTACGGTATTCTTCAGGAGTACAAGGTTCAGCGATTATTGAGGGATGCCGTGGTGACGGTGCCTGCCGGTGGAACCGGACAAATCGGAAAAGTGGTATTGGCGAGAGCCGCACTGGCGCCTTATAGAAAGAAAAGATAGGTGAATGTTTCATGAAACGTATGATTGTCTGTGTAAAGCCGGTTCCGGACCCTAAAGCATGGGACCGGCTTCAAATGGATCCCGTATCCAAAACCCTGATCCGGGAAGGGATTCCCAGCGTCATCAATCCGTTGGACAAACATGCCGTTGAAGCGGCACTGGAGGTGAAGGACCGTTTCGGTGCTGAAGTTGTTTTATTGTCCATGGCTCCCTCTGACGCGCAGCCTGTGTTGCGCGAAGTTCTATCCATGGGGGCGGACCGAGCGGTTTTACTTTCGGATAAGGTCTTTGCCGGATCCGATACTCTGGCTACCGCCCGCATACTGGCCCAAGGCATTCGAAACATCGGAGAATTTGACCTGATCTTTTGTGGTAATTTTACACTGGACGGTTCCACGGCTCAGGTACCTTCCCAAGTGGCCGAATTTCTCGATATTCCCAATGTGATGCATATTTGTGACATGGATATTCTGAACACCCAACGCTTACTGTTGACACAGAAAATAGAGCAGGGGACGGTCAAGCTCGAAGCCGAGCCACCGTTGCTTCTCTCCTTTACAAAAGAAGCCAACAAACCGCGGTATATCTCTTTTATGGAGATACTGGCGGCCGAAAAACGGGAAATCCACATCTGGGACAACGCAGTTTTAAATATCGACGAAACCCTCATCGGACTAAAAGGGTCTCCGACTCAAATGGCGGATCTTCTGCTGCAGTCAAAACAACGAAAAGGCATCCGCTTAACCGGAAATTCCGAAGAAATCGCCCGGCAGCTGACCGATAAAATTCATCAACTGGGGATTATCTGAAAAAGGAATGAAAGCATGAAAACGCAACATATTGGCGTATTTATCGAACAGCGAGGCGGTGTACTTCACGATGTGGGTCCGGAACTTCTCGGAAAAGCGCGTGAGCTGGCGGAGATTTCCAACGGAACGGTCAGTGCTTTTCTTTTGGGCCGCGATATTTCCGAACTTTCGGATGACCTGATCGCCCAGGGTGCCGACACGGTCCTGCTGGCCGACAGCCCTGTTCTGGAACCGTATCGACTACTGCCGTACACATCCGTTCTGGCTCAAGCCTGTGAAACCTATGATCCGGATATTCTACTGTTCGGAGCGACCCGTATGGGTGTTGAACTGGCTCCCCGTCTTGCGGCCCGGCTCGACACCGGTCTTTCCGCTCATTGCATTGACTTGAGGCTGGATACGGAAGGGAAACTCCTTCAGATGGTACCGGGGTGGGGCGGCGGGGTGGTGGCAACGATTCGGTGTCCCCACCACCGTCCACAGATGGCCACCGTTATGCCGGGAGTTATGAAGAAACTTGTACCCACCGAGCGGTCCGGTGAATCTATTCATTTCATTGTGAAAGAAGATTTTCAAAGATCCGGTCCCAAAGTTTTGGAGGTCCATATCGAGGAACCCAAAGAGATGCCGCTGGAGAAGGCGGATGTTGTGGTGGCCGGCGGCTGGGGAATCGGCAGCCCGGAAGGCTGGGCCATTTTGGAAGATCTGGCTGCCTTGTTATGTGGCGCTGTCGGCGCGACACGACCGCCGGTGGATGAGGGCTGGGTGCCGGAGAACCGGATGATCGGACAAAGCGGTAAAACGGTGAAACCCCGCCTTTATATTGGCATCGGTATTTCAGGAATGTCCCACCATGTGGTCGGCATGGATGAGTCCGAGTGCATTGTGGCCATCAATACAAATCCTAACGCGGACATATTCGAAGTTTCGGATGTGGCCGTGGTGGGGGACTACAGGGAAATCCTTCCGCCGCTGCTGAAAGAAATTCGAACAAGACTCCCTGAAGGTCGCATAGATATATGTGAACTGCCGCAATAACAGTTCAAAAACAGATAGCACCCTTCACCAAAAAATCCGTTACGATACCCTCCGACTCAAATTAAAACCCTAATCAAGTCAAAACTCGATTGGGTGTTATCAGTTGTTCGTTATCTGTCAATAGTTTTGAAAGATCGACAGGCAAAATTACACCCCATCTCCAGGAGAGATACAAAAATATTGAGTTTACAATATTCTATTAACGAATAACAGATAACAGAAAACTCTCAATTGAGCGTTTTCGCTCAATTGGGGTAAAAAAGAACTTGATAAAAAAATTGGGTAAGTTATAGTGGCATCTTCGTTAGCCCAGAATCAATTCATGGTTAACCACACAGTTGGATTGTACTCGATGTACCGTATGTCTGCAATCATATTTATTTTGTTGTTGACCGGCAACACCACTTTGATAGCGCAGGAAAATAATGTTCCATACTACGAACTTGATCCGATTGTGGTCACCGGAAGCCGTATTCCCTATAATCTTTCGGAATCTCCTTACTCGGTTTCGGTGATCAGCCGGGAAGAGATTGCAATTTTGCCGGCAGACAATATTTCAGATATACTCGAGCATGTAAACGGTGTGGATGTTCGCCAACGAGGTGCTCGTGGAGTTCAGGCCGATGTGAGTATCCGCGGAGGGTCATATGAGCAGACCCTGATCATGGTTGACGGTGTTCCTATGAGTGATCCTCAAACCGGGCATCACAATATGGATCTCCCCGTTAACTTATATGATATCGAACGAATTGAAATCGTTAAAGGCCCGGCGGCAAGAACTTACGGTCCCAATGCAATGGGAGGGGTCATTAATATTATAACGCGTGACGTGAACAGCAACTCGTTCGGAGGCCACGGTGCATATGGTGAATATGGCTATTATAATTTGGGTGCACAGGCGGCATTGAGTGTGGGTAATGTATCGAACCGGTTGTCGGCAAGTCGGCGGTATTCTTCGGGCTACCTTGGAGGTAAAGATACCGATTTCGACATAAAAACAGCAAATTATAAAGGTATTTTAAAAAAAGGATCCAACACGTTCCGGTTGGGTATGGGGTTTAGCGACAAAGATTTCGGTGCTTATAAATTTTACAGCGACACATTTCCGGATCAGCGGGAAAAGACGGAAACCTTTCTGGTATACGGCAATGCAGATCTTAAAATGGCAGATATGGAAGTCATGCCCCGGATACATTGGCGGCACCATAAGGATGAATTTAATATTAATATTAACGGGGTGTGGAACGGTAACGAACACCGGACAGATGTTCTTGGCGCACAAGTAAACACCCTTATCATATCCGGATTAGGAGCGACATCAATCGGCGGAGAAGCAGAGCTTGAAGATATGGAAAGTTCCAGTCTGGGGGATCACGATCGCGGTAGACAGGCTGTTTTTTTTGAACACCGGCTTTATCCTTCTGACCGGCTGACCATTGGTATGGGCGCTTCCGCGGTTCACTACAGCTCCTGGGGCTGGGAGTACTGGCCGGGTGCGGACATGAGCATCGAATTGCGAGATGGACTTACCTGGTTTGCCTCCTTTGAAAAATCTTTCCGCGTACCCACGTATACCGAACTCTACTATCTTACGCCTGCAAACCAGGGTAATCCCGACCTTAACCCTGAAGAATCATGGACCGGAGAAACCGGTTTACGATGGCTCACCAAGGGGCTAACTGCGGATTTTAGCCTGTTTTATCGTGATTCAGAAGATGTTATTGATTGGACGCGACGACCCGGAGAAACCACATGGCAGGCAACAAATATTGCAAGCGTCCGGACAAAAGGAGGAGAAGCGGAATTTACATTTTATCCTCAATCTTTTTTTACCGTGAACTGGCTTTCATCTGTAGGCATCGCCTACACTTATCTTGACTCGGACCGTAATACACAGGGGATGGAATCAAAATATGTTTTGGATTATCTTAGGCATCAGATCAACGGTTCTGTCATGTTTACCTGGCTTCCCTCGCTGAGGCAAGTCATCAAATCAAGGTATGGAAAACGCATGGCGGGGGACACCTACACGGTTGTCGATACCCGCCTGACGTATACCCTTTCAAATTATGAATTTTTTCTTGAGGCCACAAATCTGTTTAACGAAAGATATGTTGAATCCGGCTTCACCCCCATGCCTGACCGGTGGATCATTGGAGGCGTGAAGTTTAACTGGAAATAGAAGTGGTTTCAAAACCTCCCCTCAGGCCCAATTTCTGCGTTGGACCGAGGGATTCAATACTCGAAACATTACGCAGTACGCCGCACAAGTTATTCCGCAGATTGACCCCAAAGAAATAGGCTCCGCATTTCACGGGGCAGGCGCAGAGATTGTGGAAAAGGGCAATTTCTGGATGGACACTGTTTAAGTCAGCAGTCGGGATGTTTTTCTTATAAAGGTTGGCAAATAGCGTAATGAATGATCAGCAGCGAAATCATACATTGTTTGAAACCATTAGGAATCGTTAAGATAGAACAGCGGTATTTTGTAATCGTAATTAAAATGTGTTGAATGGGTATTCATATAACCTACTTTATTTAATGCTATATCTTCTGTTCTATCTTTACGAGCCCTTATGGTTGAGTTTGTATGATGTAGTCGCTGATTATTTATGGAGCGATTGAATTGAAAAAACTCCTCGATTCCTCATTTAAGTTCGAATCGGATCGGAACCCTAACCCACATCTCAACTTTTTTTTGTCCTCTCATTCCAGGCTCGAAGGTCCAGTTTTTTACCGAAGATTTTGCGGCCCTGTCCAGAATCGGGTATCCGCTGGAAGATAATACATGCAACTCAATGACATTTCCAACCGGACCCACCAGAACTTCAAGGACAACGTTACCCTGAAATCCTCTTCTTCTGGCCACTGCGGGATATTTGGGAGGTGGGTTTAATCGATAAAGAGGTCTTGCCTCACGTATGATCTGTTCTCCTGAAAGAGTTGCGACCTCTGTGTCAGTATCTTTAAAAGCCGATTTTGTTTGAGTCTGTTCCAACAGATCCGGAGTTTTGGTCACCTCAAAGGTTTTTTCGGAATTTTCTTTTGATCGATCCTTTTCTGGTTTTTGGATAACCTCTTTAATGACTTTTTTGGGTTTGGGCTTCGGAAAAAGCTTTGGCTTTTTTTTTATTTTTTTGACAACAGGATGTTTTTTTGTTTTGTGGTTCGGCTTGCTGGGAGCTGCTTTGGGCGTGGTTTCGCTGGGTTGCCTGGGGACAAGGCTAATGCTCATCACTCTGGGTTTCGGCCTTTCACTGGATATTATCTGGAGCAGATCAAACTTCAATCCCAGGAGAAATCCGTGTATGCCCAGAGCGAGCAGGGCCGCTAGTGTTATTCGTTTCACGGCTCAACATCTGCCTGAAGAGAAATTCTATGAATATTCGCCATCCTGATCTGGTCCAACACCCGGAAAAGACTCTGGTATGAAAGGTTACGTTCTGCAAAAAGCAATACACCGGGATCTTTAGATGCTTGGGATTTGCTTTTTAAAACCGCTGCCAGATCGTTAAGGGCAACCTGTTCTTTGTCAATATACAATGTTCCGCCTGATTGTATGCTCACGGATAGCACCAATGATTTATCTATATCGGCGGAAGAGGATGTGGGCAGCAAAATCGGCAGCCCTCGATGCACCGCCATGGAAAGCATTGCATAGATGAAAAATACCAGAAGCAAAAATACGATGTCGATCAGGGGAAGCATTTCAATGCGGACTTTTTTACCTGTTTGAAAATCAACTTTCATTTTTGACCCCATTTTGTTTTCCGTTAGGGTTGGCCAGTTTTTCATAAACGATTTCGAGACTCGTTGCGTATTTTTCGATGGCAAGCGCAGACGTTTCAACCCGTGAATTAAAATAATTGTATGGAAAGACTGAAAGAATCGCAATCCCCAGGCCCGTGGCCGTGGTGATCAGGGCCTGTGCGATTCCTTCAGTAACCACCTGCGGATGTTCGATGCCTGCCGAGCCCAGCGCTTCAAAGGAAAGGATGATTCCGATGACCGTCCCGAAAATACCCAGAAGCGGTGCCACGGTAATCATGGTGTCGATAATCCCCATATATTTTCGCATTCGCTTGATCTGTTCGGAAGCGGCCGATTCCATGGCTTTAACCATAGAAAATTCTCGATGAAGAATCCCGGTGATAAGGATTTTTATAATGTAGTCTTTGGAAGCCTTGGTTTTTATTCTTACCGACTCCCAGTCTCCTTCCCGGCACAGCTCAAGAACTTCATCCACAAGCGGCCTGTCCCGGCGCATATCTATGCCGATCCAGAAAAAAATCCGTTCAATAATCACGGTCAATACGATGACGGAACAGGCCAGAAGCGGATACATGACCGGTCCGCCGCTGATAAATATGTCTATCATGATTTCTTCCTTCGGTTCGTCCTTTGAGTGAAAATTAATGAATAAAAAAAGACCATCATTCTATATACCATCTGGGTAAAACGTGTAACAATATATTTTTTGTATAAACTCACTTCAAATACTTAAAACAAAGATTCTCATTAATTTTTATTCAAGGTCTAAATAACAGTCCACGGACGGCATCTTACAACCCTGAATATATGATTCCTTGTAAAGGCAGTGCTTAGTGGATCGGGAAAACAATTTCAAGCCCTGCAATCCAGTTTCTTTCCGGTGCCGGATAGAAATTACGCGTTGTTCCCCCTCCACCTGCAACGGCATATTGGGAATATTCCTGGTCTGTAAGATTGTTTACCCCGACAAAGCCTTTGAACCACTTCCACGCATAAGAGAGCCTCGTATTTACGGTGTAGTACTTTTCCAGTTTTTCCAATTGATTGGCCTGGTCACTGATGAGGTAACTGGATCCAATATAGTTGTAATCTGTTGAGAAAATAAGGCCTGGAATTACGTCATGGATTCTGAATCCCAGATTCGCCTTGTGTTCCGGCACGGCAGGAATGTTATTTCCTTTGAAAGGCGCCTTCTCGAACTCGGCCTTTTCATAGGTGTAGTTGCCAAAGAGCGTTAGGTTCTTGAAGAGGTCAATCTTGCTCCCGATCTCGATACCCTGGTGAAGTGTTTCAGGATGATTCGTGTTCGTGAATGTGGCGGCGTTGAAAAATATTTCGTCTTTGATTTCAGCACGAAACAGGGTCACACTCCCCTGGATATTTGGCGTAAAGTAATGCCTGATTCCTGCTTCATAATGTTTTCCTGTTTGAGGTTTAAGGTCTGTATTCACGTCAATCCGGCTATTCACATAGTCCCAAACGACAAGTTCGTCCGTCAAAGGGAAACGCAAGCTTCGGTTGGCCCGCAAGAAAACAGAGGATTTGCCACTGTACTGAAACGTCAGCCCCGCGCTGTAAGCATTTTCGCGCTCCGTCACAGTATCGTCAAGGGGAGCAAGAGGAAATGCTGTGAGGTCTTCCTGATTGAGTTCGTAGCGAACTCGTTCACGTCGAGCGCCCACGGACAGAAAAAGATTTTCCAATACGGCGAATTCATTATTGAAATAAAATCCCAGGGCGTCCCTGTCAATGTCGGTAAGCGCAGATGGCGGCGGTGAACCCACAGTTCCGAAAAATGTTTTCTGATCATATTGGGAAGAATAGATATCTACTCCGGCGATAAATGTGTTCTCATGGGTAAAGATTCTACTATCCCAAACGTACCTGGGCGTAATGCCCCATGTTTCTATTTCGGTTTCACTTTCGAATGTTGTTTGAAATGGGACCCAAAGAGACGGAGGATAAAAAAACCATTGGTCGTTTTCCCGATCCCTATAAGACAAATCCGTGACAATGTTGCCATATTTGCCCAGATCCAGATTAACTCCCAACTTGAGATACTGATCTCTGACCTCGCCCTCATTAAAAGGCTCATTGCTGTCTTCTCGATCAACAGCCATTTCTGCCTCCGACAGAT
>JASFHC010000050.1:0-11684 GCA_050123435.1 Desulfobacterales bacterium | reverse complement strand
ATCGTAGGGTTCGTAAGAATATGTAACCCCGGGAATTAACACAGGGGCCTTGAAATACGAATCATCCAACACCAAATCGTTGATGATTTTTGATTTGGTGTCAAGAGTTAGGAAGAGGTTGTTACCAATTTTCGTGAGTATTTCCGAAATGAGAAGAGGATCTCCATATCCTTTTATTTTGAGATTAGAATCTTGATCCAGGTAGAACTCTGTGGAAAATCTGTACTCCGGACTGAGATAATGGAAGGCGACAAGAGCGGTGAAAATTTTCAGGATAGAGGCTGGGATTAGTTGACTATCGGCGTTTTTTGAAAAAACAATCTGGCCTTGCGGATTTACAACCAGAATTGCATCATGATTTCCCACAAAATTATTTAAATCATCGAGGTGTTTGGCATAAAGATTTTTTATACATATAGATTGAAAAAAACAAAAAAGAATCAGGGAAAAAAGCATGGAAGAGTTGAAAGGGCTACCGGTTTTTGATGTGGAATTCATAGGATGTTAGTTTTTTTAATATTCTGTATTTCTCATGATATTATAAAATAGGTAAAGTTTATTATAAGGGGTTTGGTCTATTTGCTTTCTACAATGAGGGTTACCGGCCCGTCATTGATCAAAGCTACCTCCATCATGGCCCGAAAACGGCCGGTTTTTACGGAAACACCTTTTTCCCGAACTTGATCGATAAATCGTTCGTACAATTTGAGAGCCTGATCCTGCCCGGCGGCATGGACAAACGATGGCCTCCGACCTTTGTTACAGTTACCCAGCAAGGTAAATTGGGAGACAACCAGCATTTGACCGCCGGTCGAGAGTAACGACCGGTTCAGCTTACCGTTTTCGTCTTCAAAGATTCTCAAGTTTACAATCTTTTCCGCAAGATAATCGGCATCATCGGAGTTATCTGGTTTTGCAACACCTAACAATACCAAAAGCCCGTCATCAATTTTAGCGACAACGCTGCCGTCCACGGTTACAGAACTTGACTTTACTCTTTGTACTACTGCACGCATAGCTATACATTTCGGAATTTATACAACGAGACCTTTAAATGTTCAATTTTATTCAAGGCCAAGGAAGGCAAAAATTTTAACCACTCCAGTACGATCTGCCGGACCTACGGGGCAGGCAGGAAGACATTGAGTATTTCGAGGATTAAAATTTGAGCCTAACGCCGGAACTGGGTAAAAGAGGGCCTTTTTCAGAGGTCTTCAACTGGCCGTCTCGCCTTATCCGTTCTCAATTGGCTTTAACTCAGTCGAATAATATTAAACTAAACAGGAAATGTCCAACGATTGTTTTAATTGTAAAATTGAGCTTACAAGCAATTACAATTTTGCTGCCCGTTAAGGGCTATATCTTCGAAGCGTTGTGTTGGAATATGATTAATATCTTGCTGAAATATATAAGAAAAAAACAGCTTGAATGTCTTAAATTAATAGTGCATACTGTTTTTAATCATTAAATCTATTTTTTCAGAAAGCACCATATAACCCGACCTCTGAAATAAATGTATTTCAAAAGGAATGAGTCTTATGAAAAAGATGGCGGGAGAACTACCTGCGGTCGAAAAACATTTTAATATTGTACTAGAACAAATATCAGAGGGTGTTATACAGATTACTTCTGGTGGAGGAATCCTTTATGCCAACACGACGGCGCTTTCCTTTTTTAAAATTTCTGAGGAAAAATTGTTAGGTTCCAATTTAGTCGAATGGTTTGACGGAGATGACCGTCAAAGAGTGATTGGACTTTTGAGAGAAGCAGGTAAACAAGCAAAAATCCTGACAAGTGATTCCTCTATGAGCCTTAACGAGTATAAGGTTAAGTTAAAAATTCTTTCTGTAAATAAAGACGGGCTTAAACATATCATTATTCTTAATGATGTAACAGAGCAAGAACGGACAGAGGATATGATGCGTTTACGTGAGCTTGAACTGAAATTGTACAACCAGGCAAGTCAGGCGCTTAATTCCAGCTTGAATCTGGATCAGGTCTTGGTCACAGTTCTGGAAGAGGTTCGTCGGTTGATGGATATTGTGGGGAGCTCTATATGGTTAATTGATGCAGATACCGGCGATCTGGTATGCCGGCAAGCAACCGGTGCTTATGGAAAAACTTTACGCGGCTGGCGCCTGAAATCCGGTGAGGGCCTGGCCGGCTGGGTGGCCAAACATGACGAAAGCTTGATTTCACGAGACACGTATACAGATGAGCGTCACTATAAAGAGATTGATCTCAGCATAGGACGGGATATGCATTCGGTTCTGACGGTTCCGTTACGGATCAAAGGAGATGTGATCGGAGTGGTTCAGGTGGTGGATATGGAAGCAGGGCGCTTTGATGAAACAGACTTGACGTTACTGGAGACGCTGGCCGGCTCTGCTGCGATTGCTATTGAAAACGCACGCCTGTATGAAAAAGGACAGAAAGAGATTGCCATCCGTAAAAAGACTGAAGAGGCGCTTCGCGAGAGCGAGAATAGATATCGTACGGTTCTTGAAGCAAATCCGGATTCCGTGATTGTGTATGACATGGAGGGCAGGGTAACCTATTTGAACCCAACATTCACAAGGGTTTTTGGGTGGAGTCTGGAAGAACGTTTGGGTAAAAAAATGGATATGTTTGTACCTGAAGAGGATTGGCCGATAACAAAGATCATGATAGAAAAAGTTCTTTCTGGAAAAGATGTGTCAGGAATTGAAACCCGCCGATACACTAAAACAGGTGACATTATCCCGGTCAGCATAAGTGGAGCCATATTTAATGATCCTGACGGAAATCCCTCAGGAAGTGTTGTAAATTTACGAGATATCAGTGAACAGAAGGGGCTAGAAGCTCAGATCCAGCAATCCCAGAAAATGGAGGCAATTGGGACCCTGGCCGGCGGGATAGCCCACGATTATAACAACCTCCTAATGGGCATTCTGGGGAATCTGTCTCTCATATCTCTTGATTTTGATTCCAGACATCCATACTACGCCAAACTAAAGAACATCGAAAAATATGTCCAAAGTGGAGCAGATTTGACCAAACAGCTTTTGGGATTTGCCAAAGGAGGGAAATACGAGGTCAAACCGGTTGACGTTAATGATCTCATTGAAAAAAGTTCCAAGATGTTCGGCCGGACCAAGAAGGAAATCAGAATTCATAGAAAATATCAAAAAGATATCTGGTCTGTAGAGGTAGATTCGAATCAAATTGAACAGGTATTGTTAAATCTCTATGTTAATGCCGGACAGGCTATGCCTGATGGCGGAGAGTTATATCTTCAAACAGATAATGTCACATTTAATGAAGAGCATGTCAGGCATTTCTCTGGCAAAAGCGGCAATTATGTTAAAATATCGGTTAAAGATACGGGAGTGGGTATGGATGAAAATACCTTAAAAAGAATATTTGATCCATTTTTTACCACAAAGGACAGGAGCATGGGAACCGGACTTGGTCTTGCCTCTGCTTACGGCATAATTAAGAATCATGGGGGTATTATCAACGCTCATAGTGCAATCGGACAAGGATCCACCTTCGATGTTTACTTGCCTGCGTCATCAAAAAAGATTGTACGAAAAGAACATTTACCACGGAAGGCCTTAAAAGGATCTGAGACGGTTTTACTAATAGATGATGAAGACATGGTAATTGATATTGGAGGACAGATTCTGGAAAGATTGGGATATCGGGCGTTAACAGCTAGAAGTGGAAAAGAAGCAATTGAGATCTATCGGACAAATAAAAATAAAATTAATATCGTCATCCTGGATATGATCATGCCTGACATGGGAGGCGGAGAGACCTATGACAGGCTCAAAAAAATAAACCCCGATATTAAGGTTCTTCTTTCCAGTGGATACAGTATAAATGGACAGGCTTCTGAAATAATGAACCGTGGGTGCAACGGCTTTATTCAGAAACCATTCAATATGGAACAACTGTCCGGAAAAATTAGGGATATCTTGAGCAAAAGATAATTATTGTTTCACGTTGTAAAAGCGTATAATTTGACGTCTTGGAAGTTTTAAGCTTATATTCTATTCATACATTATACCAATTGTGACCTGCCAACTCCTCGGGCTCTTGGCCGCCTCGTCTTACTTGGCTGGCGGGCGAGCTTGCAATGGCAGGAGGGGAGAAGCGAACTCACGTGTCTTCTTGACAAGTACCGAAGACAAAAGTATTCTGCAATGGGCTTTGTTACGTAATATAAAAAATTCCATGGAGTAAAATATGGAGAATAGTTCCCCGGTTTCTTTCAAAGGACAGTTTTTAATGGCTATGCCGCTATTGCTTGATCAAAATTTTTATCAAACCGTTACCTGTATCTGCGAATATACTCCGGCAGGAACTGTGGGACTTGTTATTAACAGGGTTCATCCTTCCCTGTCCGGCAAGGATATTTTTAATGAACTCGAAATAAAGTCTAATTTTGATGCAGAGTCGATTCCAATCCATATCGGTGGGCCGGTTCATATGGGTGAAATATTTGTCCTCCACAGCCCTCCATTTACCTGGGAGGGTTGCTTTATGATTACACCCACCCTGGCCATGAGCAACACCAGAGATGTTTTAGAAGCAATTGCAATGAGCAGAGGGCCGAAATCCTTCATTATCGCATTAGGATGTGCCGGCTGGGGGCCGGGACAGTTGGAATCGGAAATTAAGCAAAATGCCTGGCTGACGTCTCCTGTTTTTGAAGAGATTATATTTGATTTGCCAATTCAAACTAGATGGGAGGAGGCTGTGAGGAAGGTAGGGATAGATCCGGCAATGCTCTTAGCTACATCAGGCCATGCATAAATAGTGCGTGAACGCAAACTGTCTTTTCCGCCAATATTTTTTAAAACTCAGCACACCTCTCCCTCTTCAGTTTTTCTCCTTCCTTGTATATTTCCTACTGTTATCATCTAATTCACAAGTCCGATTTGTCGTATTTTTTAATTTGATTGATATTCTTTATGAAATGGTCGGACTGACGGATACAGGATTGTTTACTTGGATGAGCAAACGCATCGATTCTATTTTTGTTTTGCTTTATTTTTTGTTTTCTTTTTTTTAAGACAGATTTTGTCTTTCTTTACAAATGCACAGAGTTTGGGGTTATAATATTCTTTGCAGTTTAAGGGGTTGTACAGAGGACATTCGGGATGTTTTTCTGACATGGAGTCATCGTTCCTTCGTTATTCATTTTTTTCCCTAAAAAACGGACCGTACCTTATCCATCTGGATAATAATAATTTTATATCATGAAAGCTTAAATTTTACAAGGCAATATGTTCCTTTGATTTCATTGAGAGATTTTTACTCGATTTATATTGATCACTTGGGTATCAGAGATCCGCGAAAAGCCTTGATATGTCCACGAGGATGCTTGCGGTTTTCGCGAACCAAAATGCATCAAGATCCCAACATATTGCTTAGCAATAAATCGTCCAAATTAAGTTAAAAATAAATCGCTTTGACAATCAATTTAATAAATTGTAATAAACAGCGCCAAAGTCAGGACCTTTTTTTTATTCAACGCTGGAACTGTTTTATCAAAATATAAAGCTGAACTTGAAATGGATACATTTAACTCGATAAAAAAACAACTTTTGCAGATAAATAAGGATATCTTGGCCCTTTTTTCTGATGCCGGGTCCATAACCGGGATGTCAGATCATTCATTCGCAGATTGGCAAAAAACATGTGATATTATTTATAAACAGATGTCGGAGCAAATTGTTCGTATTGCTGTTGTGGGGACCATTAAATCCGGTAAAAGCACATTTATAAATTCGCTTTTCAAGGGAGATTATTTAAAACGAGGGGCAGGGGTTGTTACATCGATCATTACACGAGTGCGCAGCGGAAAACAGCTTAACGCCAAACTTTTATTTAAATCCTGGGATGAGGTTAATTCCGAGATAGATCAGGCCCTGGTTCTATTTCCTTCTGGAGACTGGCGTACCCAAAAAAACAGGTTCGACATCAGGCGAACAGGCGAGAGAATTGATCTTCGGAAGGCATTATCCTCTCTCAGCACAGAACATCTATTTACCAAGCATTCCCGGAATGTTAACAGTGTTCTCCTAACTTCATACATCAAAGGATATGAAAAGGTAAAAGATATGATTTCCTCAGATAGGTTAACAAGTCATTATGAGGACAACAACTTCACAGAACATTGGGATTTTGTGGGTGATGGATCTCTGGCGATCTATCTTAGAGATATTGAACTGGAAATCGATTCGGGAAATGTTGATTCCAATATAGAAATTGCCGACTGTCAGGGAAGCGATTCTCCCAATCCCCTCCATCTTGCCATGATCCAGGATTATTTGCTCCTTACTCATCTTATTATCTACGTGGTTAGCAGCAGAACCGGACTTCGGGAAGCCGACATCAAATTTTTATCCATAATAAAAAAAATGGGGATTATGGATAACATTTTGTTTATTATCAATTGTGATTTCAGCGAGCATGAATCCATCAACGATCTTCGTGCACTGGTAGAAAAAGTAAAAGAAGAGCTTTCAATGATTAAAACGGATCCCGAGATTTATTCAATATCAGCACTTTTTAACCTTTTCAAAGCGAGAAATGAAAACCTGTCGCAAAAAGATAGACGGAGACTTGCGCAATGGAAAGAGGAAAAGGAGCTCACAGCCTTTTCAGACAATGAAACAGAACGTTTTGAATCGCTATTCTATAATAAACTGACTCAGGGCAGCCATTTCCTGCTTTTGAAAAACCATCTTGAACGTCTGAGTGTAATTTTATCGGGAATGACTCAATGGATTTTAGTTAATCAGAATATTTTTGCCAGCGATGCCGACAGTGCAAATGAAGTCATTGAAAAAATAAAGCAAAATCAGATGAGGATGAATAAAATAACGTCGATGATGAAAAACACCCTTGACGGCGCCATCCAAAAAATAAAGGGCGAGTTAAAAGCAGACATTGATTGTTATTTTGACCTACGATCCGGAGACCTTTTGGGCGATATCGTTGAATTTATTAGAAGCTATACCGTGCCCTATCAAAACCATGAAGAAAACCTTAAAGCCGCAGGTTTTTCAAACACCCTATATCTGGTTTTTCAGGAATTCAAGCATGCGCTTGACACCTACATGGCTGAAACAATCAATCCTGAATTGATCCGTTTTGTGAGGGAAAAGGAGATACGAATAAAGGAATATCTCGACTCCGTTAACAGTTCATTCGATGTCATGGTACAGGATGCAATTGATGAATATAACAAAATGATGGGAAATTTCGGAATAAACAAGCCTCGAAAGAACCAGGGGAGGATCGGGTTACCCGACATCGACTCGATAAAGGGTTTCGCCGGATTGGCGCTTCCTCCTGCAGTTGCGTCCATAAATTATACGGCAAGAATGAAAACCGAAGCAGTCATACGACTCGGATTTTATACCGTTCTTAAGTTTTTTAAAAAATTTTTAAAAAAACCGATTCAAAGTAAAAACGAACAGGAAGTACTCGCATTGAAGGATGGTGTTTTGCGTGTGAAACGTGAAACAGAAAAATCAGTAGTTTTTCATTTCAAGGACTATCAGGAGAACATAAAATTTCAATATATATATAAACTTATTGAGGCGGCATCAAATAGCCTTTACGAAGCATTAATCGATCGCTTTCGGGTTTATGTTACAGATCTTTCTGATACCGTCGAACTGATAAACAACCAGCTGGTTGACAAAAAACGGGCCTTTGAAATCCTGAAAGACATGGAACAGACGTCTATGAAAATCGATGAAAGGATCAATATAATAAGGGAAAAGATAGAATCGATCGGGTTAACTAATGATTAGCAAGGGAGGTGTAAATATGCATGATAATAAGACCAGGATCATCGCCGTTGCAAATGAAAAGGGTGGCGTTGGGAAAACCGTTACGGTCGTAAATCTTGGAGCAGCTTTTTGCAGAGAAGGAAAAACCGTTCTTGTTGTGGACATGGATCCGCAGTTTAACGCGACCCGGGGACTGGGTGTTGATGTCGAAGCCGGAATGTCTACGGTATACGACCTCATAAAAGATAATATATCGATTGGGGCGACCGATGTGATTGTTCCGACAAAATGGAAAGGTCTTGATCTTGTGCCGTCACATGTGGACCTTGCCGGTGCGGAGGTAGAACTGATTGACGAGGTTGGAAGGGAAAACCGGTTGAAAGAAGCCCTAGAAAGTATATCCGGAGAGTATGATTTCGTACTCCTGGATACCCCACCCAGTCTTTCCCTGCTCACCGTCAATGTATTGGCTTATGCTAAAGAGGTTATTATACCGTGCCAGACACATCCGTATGCTTATGCCGCACTGGATGATCTCTTTGACACTATTTTTGCCGTCAAGGAGAATATTAATACGGATCTTAGGATAACAGGCATTGTTGCGACCTTGTTTGATTCCCGGACGAGGGTTAGCCATAACATTCTGGAAAAGCTGAAAAACCATGAGAGGTATGCCGACTTGCTTTTAGATACCGTCATCAGAGTTAATACAACGATTGCGGAAAGTGCTGATGTAAAAAAGCCGGTGATTTTTTACAGAAAGACCAGCTACGGTTCATTAGACTACACAAGTCTTGCACATGAATTGATGGCATACCGATAAGCCCGTGTAGAAAACCTTATCCATGCCAAAAGGAACATTTCGCCTTTATGAAGAATTAAATGACTTTCTTCCATATCACAGAAGAAAAACTGAATTTGAAGTACCGTTCAAAGGAAAAAGATCAGTAAAAGATATAATAGAAGCACTTGGAGTGCCTCATACGGAAATTGATCTAATTTTGGTAAATGGAAAATCAGTAGATTTTAAATACATTATCCGAGATGGAGACCGAATCAGTGTATATCCTGTTTTTGAATCCTTCAACATTAAGGATGTTACCCGGCTCAGAAAAATTCCGCTTCGCAGGAACAAATTTATAGCTGATACCAGCCTTGAGGATATCGTTAAATATATGAGAGTCCTGGGATTTGACGTATTCTACGACCCCTTACTTACGTCCCGTGAAATAATTGAAATATCCAATGCAGAAAACAGAATAATACTCACCCGCAGCAGAAAGCTCCTTAAATTCAAAGAGGTAACCCATGGAATTTTTATACGCCCGGGTACGATTCCGAAACAGATAAAGCGAATCATAGATTGCCTGGACATTAAAGATAACATAAAGCCTTTTTCTAGATGTCTTCATTGCAACATCCCGTTAAAGAGCATTCAAAAGGAAAAAATTTTAGATAGAATTCCTCCCAAGACAAGAGAATTTTGCGATGAGTATGTTCAATGTCCATCCTGCGGTAAAATTTACTGGAAAGGAACTCATTTCAAAAATATGAAAAAGGTTGTTCGGCAAATACTTGACCAAACAGAGTCATAATGATTCAATAAAACCCCAATTGAGCGAAACTGCTCAACATGATTGCGCACCGGATAGGAAATATGAGCAAACTCTCATCTCAACCATTTTTTAGACATCCCGATGTGGTTGTGGCGCCTTGTAAATATGGCAACGGCATTTTCGCAACCCAATATATTCCGGCAGATACGACGCTGGAAGAGTGCCATCATTTGCGTATCCGGGCAGAAGATTGTTCCGGTATTTTAGATGACTACGTTTATTCTATAGAGCCGGAGCATGACACTTCAGGAGAGGAGTCCGAATACTACTCGCTTCCTTTGGGGTGGGGAAGTATTTTCAATCATGCAGACGATCACAATACCGAATACTGGCACGATACGGAGCGAGATTTGATCGTTTTTCATACCATAAAAGATATTTCTGCAGGTGAGCAGCTTTTCATCAATTACGGTAAAGCATGGTGGAAGACGCGTGAACTCACACCCGACAACGACAAATGAGGCCGCCTGAATAACCAATCGCAATTCGGGTTAGCTTTGCCGCAGCCTGAGCAAATTCTTCCTTGCAAACTCTATTTCGGGATCCATGGCCAACGCCATCTCATAATATTGTATGGCTTTTCCTTTTTGGCCCATATCCCGATAATTTGAAGCAATGTTGGCATAATCGATCGCCGAACCCGGGTCAAGCCGAAGAACCTTTTTGAAACATGCGATGGCCTTTTCATGCTCTTTAAGTTTGAAATGGCTGAATCCCATTAGGTTATAGATATCCGTCCTTTCTTTGTCATATTTCTCCGCATTTTTTAATACTCCAAGAGCCCTGCGGTATTCTCCCATTTCTTTGAGACACACACCCATGTAGGAATAAATACTAGGAATGTCCTGTTCTGTAGGATCGAGTTCCAGAGCCCGGTTGAAATAGCCGAGCGCTGTTAACGGATCATTAAGAGCGAGGTGGCATGAGCCCAAATAAAATTTAATGTAATATTTATCCGGAAGTATTTTTTCTATCTTTTTAAGCTCATGAATGGCCATGTCCGGATTTTTGTTTTCAGTGATAATTTTGGCAGAAAACATCCCCACACTGGTTCCAAGCGCACGCTCTCTGAAGTGTGCCCCGGGTATAATGGTATAAAAAGCCGGTATCCCAAGTAAAGAATGCATTGTATTAACGACAATTACTTCCAGACCTTTTTTTGAAAGAGCAGATATTAAATTTTGAATCTCAATCTTAATATTTTCATTCGAAAGATCAGAAAGCGTGTTGATATCTACTTCTTTGCCCGGGTTGATTATAAAATCGGCGTCTTCCACTTTAGTAAATTTGGGAAGGCCGCTGGCCTCATAGTTGGAACCGGTATTAAAATCACCGGCAAGCTGAGCTACTTCTGTAAGGGCGCGACTTAAGGCCTTTTGCGGATCGGGTGTTGTTCCGGCTGTCCAGACGATTTCACTCTTGCTCGGGAAGTTTAAAGGATCATAGGCCAGTACACCGACAGAAGGAATGCCCATGTTCAGAGAAAAATCTGAAAGATAGAATTTTATTCCGTTATTTCTGTATTTTTGTATCATTTCTACAACCATCGGGTCTGTGGCCGAATCCGCATAAATTGAGGGTACGTTCAGACGGTTTCGGCTGATGATGGAAGATACGTGTCGTTCAACAATTTCGCAGATGCCTTGACTTATTGCTTCCTCAACGCAATTGCCGGCAGATGGACCGTTGAACTCATTTATAGTGAAAAACCAGTTAAAAGGAATTACCACCTCTTCATTCCGGGTCAGATTGAAGGCTTGGGTCCATTTTAAGGGCAGATCCTCAAATATCTGTCTGGATATTTCCAGATCATCCGAATCATCGTTGACGGACCGGGCGATCATCTCAAAAGAGATGGCTCTGTCTTTTATGTTTCGGTATTTTTCAACAAAAAAGTTTTTTGGATTTTTACAGAAGCTAAAAAAACTGTATCTTTCGGCAAGTTCCATTACCGCACTGGCTTCAGCTTGTTGGGGAGTAGCCCCTTTGCCCATCTGTTTTTTTGTTCCAGTAATTTTAATGGCATCCTTCCCGCAACTACTGAAATAAACCGGAATACCTAATCTTCCATTATCAATCCTTACGGTGTATTCAAGGATGTCAATGTCAACCTTTTTTAATTTTTCCTTGAATCTTCTAACGGTTTCCCCAGGTGGAAATATTTTATCCTGATCCAGAGTGAACCGCTTAAACGCATCATTTAAAATAATCTTATATGTCATAAATTTCCTTTTTTATGAAAACCAAAACAGATAATATAAACTTCTTAATTTTT
>JASFHC010000049.1:0-11779 GCA_050123435.1 Desulfobacterales bacterium | reverse complement strand
GGAGTCAAAAAGTGATCGATTGACGCGATAGCCGAGATGGGGAGTAGACCGCTCACAGCTGCTTGAGCCCCGATTTTTAAAAAACTTCGACGGTTACAATACATTTTTTAATTCCATTTATTTGAGGAGTCTAAAAGTTTTTTAATTCAACCGCTTCATGAATGATCAGCCACACGGACTCGAACAAGTCGGCAAAATGCCTATCATTTGGCCATCCTATTATCAGAGGAATGAGGCATTCGTCAAACGATAAATCTTAAACCGGCAGGGCAGGGTAAACCCATTTGATTTCCAAGTAGCGTAACGACGGCGTGTTTCTCTTGGAAACCGACTGACCGTTTGAAGGGCTTTAGCACGCGTTAGCCCGAGCCGAATTAAATTATGACAAAATAATCAATGTGATAACTTAGCAGCGAATTGTTCTTAATAACTCTGGAACGGCTCGGGCTTACGGGTGCTTAAGCACAAGTTTCAGTCGGTTAGAAAGAGAAACACGCCGTCGTGAAGCGTTTCCTCTGTATTGAGATTCACATGCGCTTGCCCTGCTAAGTGCCGGCATATGGCTTGACACTTGGGCACAGGGTGCATTAGTATAAAAATAAAATCCTTGCATTTTCCTTTAGATAAAGGAGGTATGCCATGAAAAAATTGTTAAAGTGGGGACTTATTGTAATTGCAAGCCTGGTGGTGATCCTCATTGCAGCCATTTTGATCATCCCCAGGGTTGTAGATGTTCAAAAATACAAGAGCGAACTTGAGAAAAGAATTGCCCAGGCTTCCGGACGTCCCTTTTCCGTGAGTGATGATCTTCGTCTTTCTGTTTTTCCGTGGGCCGGCATCTCGTTTTCTGATCTTCATTTGGGCAATGTTAAGGAATTTGAAGAAAAAGATTTTCTGAAGGTTAAATCCTTTGAAGCCAGAGTCAAACTCCTGCCTTTGTTATCCAAAGATATCCAGGTTAAAAAGTTCATCTTAAATGAACCCCGCATGGTTTTGGTAAAAAACAAAGACGGCCGTGTAAACTGGGAACTGCCTAAAAAAACTGCCCAGCCAAAGAAGGACGAAAAAATATCGGCCGGTAAAATTTCCGATACGGGTCTTCCCATGAGTGCGCTATGGGTTGAAGATTTTTCCATAAAAAATGGGGAAGTTCTTTGGATTGACCATACTTCGGGTACTCGTAAACAAGTGTCAAATATTAATTTAACCCTGCAAGAGGTATCACTGGATCGACCCGTGCAGCTGAAATTTTCTGCGGTTCTGGACAGCCAACCCTTGTCTATTCAAGGCTCTGTAGGACCGTTGAACAACGTCCAACAGGGACCCGTTTCCATGGATTTATCGTTAAGAGCTCTAAATGAGTTAACCATGAGACTCAAGGGCACCCTGAAAAATCTGGCGGTTAGCCCCGGCGTTGAGCTGGACCTGGATGTGGCTGAGTTTTCACCTCGTAAAGTGGCAGCAGCTTTGGGACAGACGGTTCCCTTGGAAACGGCCGATCCTCAAGTTTTGAATCGCATGACGCTCAACGCCCATATCAAAACAGACTCGAAAAACCTCTCGGTCTCCAACGGCATCCTGGGTCTGGATGACTCCACGCTGAATTTTTCCATGAACGCCTCCAATTTTTCCAAACCTGCTGTGACATTTGATCTGGATTTGAATCAGATTAACCTGGATCGATATTTGCCTCCGACATCCGACAAAAAATCGTCCGAAAAACGACAGGATCAAGAGACCAAATCTCAAAAAATGGCTATGAGTAAAGAATCTGCCCCCGGACCGATAAAAAAAGTGGATTACACCCCTCTGCGCCGGCTAATCCTGGATGGGCAACTGAAAATTGATCGGCTCATTGCAAATAAAGCAAAAATTCAAGATGTTATCCTGAAAATCCATGCAAAAAACGGGATATTCAGCCTGGACCCCCTGAAATTACATATGTATCAGGGAACTGTGTCCGGCAACGCCACGTTCAACGTGACCAAAGATATGCCCGAAAGCAATATACGTCTGATCGTTAACAAAGTCGAGTCCGGACCGTTACTGAGGGACGTTTTGGAAAAGGATATTTTAGAAGGGGTTATGCAGGCAGACGTAACTTTGGCTATGGCCGGTGTCGATCCCGTGCTACTCAAAAAAACGTTGAATGGTAACGGCGTATTATTGTTCAACGACGGCGCCATAAAAGGCATAGATCTTGCCGGAATGATCCGAAATGTTCAAGCTGAATTTGGTCTTGCAGAAAAATCCAATCAGAAACCTAAGACAGATTTTGCGGAACTTAACGCTCCTTTTACCATCGCCAACGGGGTGGTGAATACACCGCAAACCAGTCTTAAGTCGCCGTTGCTTAGAGTCATCGCAAACGGAACTGCTGATCTTGTAAAGGAAACTTTAGATTTTCGGGTAGATCCCAAGATCGTCGGCACGATCAAAGGACAAGGAGATGAAACTCAGCGTTCCGGAATCATGGTTCCGGTGTTAATAACGGGAAATTTCTCTTCTCCGAAATTTCGACCGGATTTGACAAGCGTTGCCAAACAACAGCTCCGGGAAAAAGTCTTGGAATCAGAAAAGGTTAAAAAAATATTGGAAAAAGAGGAACTGAAGCACCTTCAAGAAACCACTAAAGACCTGTTAAAAGGAGTGCTTGATCAGTAGCCAATTTTCATCAATCGGACATCTTTTTTATACTCGCCAATCTGATCAAGTCTTCAATAATTAAGTAAAGCGACGGCACCAGAATTAGGGTTATCATCGTCGCAAACAATATGCCGTATCCTAAAGAAACCGCCATGGGAATCAAAAACCGGGCCTGGCGGGATGTTTCAAAGATCATGGGCGACAGGCCGCCGAACGTTGTCAATGTGGTCAAAATAACCGGCCGAAAACGGTGAATGCCTGCCTCATGAACGGCATCACGCCGGCTCATTCCGGTTCGTTCTTTGCGATTGGCAAAATCGATCAGCACCAGGGAATCGTTGACGACAACACCGCACAGTGCCACCACGCCGAACATGCTGAGTACACTCAGGCTGTATCCCATGATCAGGTGCCCGATAACGGCCCCCACGATGCCGAAGGGAACGGCCGACATAATAATTACGGGCTGGAGATAGCTGTTCAGTGGAACCGCTAGCATGGCAAAAATGACCAAAAGAGCCATCAAAAGGCCTCGCATCAGACTCTGCATGCTTTCCCTCCGGTCGGCCTGACGACCTTCAAAACTAAACGTGAGACCGGTATATTTCTTTTGTAATGCCGGCAGAGTTTCAGACTTGAGCGACGCCAACACCTGACCGGCCTGGCTTCGCGGCCGGACATCGGCTTCCACCGACACGATCCGGCGGCCGTTCCGTCGGTTGATATCGGTATACGCCCGTCCCCGGTTTATGGTGACAGCATAGCGCAAGGGAATCTCGCTTCCGGTCGGGGTTTGCAATATCATTTCTTCAAGGTTGTACTCGGAAACCCGTTCTTTCCTTGGAAATCTGACCATGACCTTTATTTCATTGCGTCCCCGCTGTTGCCGCAACGCTTCGGCACCATAATAAGCATGCCGGATCTGTCTGGCCACTTCCTTGGAGCGTAATCCGAGACTGCGGGCTTCGGGCTTGATCTGAAAATCGACCTGCTGTTTGCCCGGTGCGAACCCGTCATTGATATCGGTGACATTGGGGTAGAACCTTAACGCCTCAGCAACTTCAGACGCGGCCTTTTCCAGCAGATCGATGGTTTTATGGCTGAGTTCTACGGTAATGGCGGCTCCGCGGCCGGGTCCGCCGGCATCGGATTCAAATAAAATCGATTCCAATCCCGAAATACCCCCCACTCGTTCCCGCCAGTGTTCCGTTAGTTGCGCGGTCGATATGGGACGTTTATCCGGTGGAGTCAGGTAGATACGAACCTCGGCCGTGTTGTCGTTAATATTGGCGAAGATTCCTTCCATAAGCGCTTTTCCGCCGTTTTCAGCCACAACCTCCTGGGCCGCCCTCACCAGAATCTGTTGAACTTTTTCGGTTTTTTGAAACGCGGTCCCATACGGCAGCGTGGCCGTCACCTTTGCATAATCGGATTCGATCTTGGGGAAAAGCTCAAAGCCCATACGCCCGCTCTTAACATAACCGATTGTAATCAATAACACCGCAATACCTGCAGACAGCGTTACGTAGCGCCAGCGCAAAACCAAATCCAGAAAAGGACCGTATCGACGGGAGACCAGACGGACAAAGCCCTTGCTGAATCGCTGCTGCCGGACGTAGATCCAGGAGAAAAACCTTTTTTCCGGCGGTTTCTGATGGCCCACGTGAGCCGGGAGGATAAAAAAGCATTCAATCAGCGAAATCGCAAATACACTGATGACGACCACGGGAATTTGCTTGAATACCTTGCCCATGATGCCGGGAACGAAGAACATGGGGAGAAACGCCACCATGTTGGTCAGTACGCTGAACGTAACCGGCATGGCAATTTCTCTGGTCCCGGATACGGCGGCTTCCAGCCAGGGAACGCCGCGTTGATAGTGATGATAGACGTTTTCCCCGACCACGATGGCATCGTCCACCACGATGCCCAGGGTAACAATAAACGCGAACATGGAGACCATGTTAATGCTGACATCCATAGTCGGTAACAATAAAAGGGAACCCAAAAAAGAGATGGGAATACCGAGAGCCACCCAGAAAGCGAGGCGGATTTCCAAAAACAATGCCAGCAAAACAAACACCAGCCCCAGCCCGATAAATCCATTTTTAACCATTAGCTCCATACGCTGCCGGTAGATTTCCGACCGGTCGTTGCGAAGAACTACCGCCAGACCGGCAGGCAGTTGTTCATTGACTTCGGCTAAGACATTTTTGACGGCGTTGGATACCGAAACAGGTGTTTGATCTCCAACCCGGAAGACCTCGATCATCACGGTGGGCTTGCCGTTATAAGTAGCGGCATTGTCGGTTTCTTCAAACCCGTCCTTAATATCGGCAATATCTTCAAGCAGAACCTGGGTTCCGTCGTTGGCCGTAATAATCGGAATCTTTCCGAATTCATGCCCGAAATCTTTGCGTTCCTTAACGCGCACCAGGATATCACCCCCCGGGCTTTTCACGGCGCCGCCGGGTAGCTCCACGGATGTTCTGCCGATCCGTTGCGCAACCTCCTCAAGGGTAAGGTTATAGGTGCGGAGCGTGTTCTGGGGAATTTCCACGCTGATTTCATAGTTGCGCACCCCTGTCAGTTCCACCTGGGTGATGTCCGGATTCTGAAGCAATCGATCCCGCAAATATTCGGCATATTCACGCAAAACCCCCTCGCTCTGGTCGCCATAAAGTGCCAGGGAAACCACATACCGCTTTCTGGAAACAATCACCACCTGCAGCTCTTCAGCTTCTTCCGGGAAGGACGTAATCCGGTCCACCTCGTTTTGAATGTCCTGGGCCAGCCTTTGAAGATTTTCACCTTCTATCATTTCCACGGTAACCGTTCCGAAGCCTTCTCTGGCAGATGACCGAACTTCATTGACCCCTTCCAATCCCTGGACGGCTTCCTCTATGGCCAAAATAATTCCCCTTTCCACTTCCTGGGGGCTGGCACCGGGATAGGGGACGGATATTCGGACCTGATCCAGTTCAAAATAAGGGAAAATCTCCTTCTTGATGCGAAAACCCAAGAAGATTCCTCCCATCAACAATACCAGCATGATAAGGTTGGCCGTTACGGAATGGCCCGCCATCCAGCCAATCGCTCCTTTTTTGGTGGATCCGTTTTGCACCGGGTTGCTCATACTAAGAACTCTTATCCCTTGAGTCGCTTTCCATCACAGGTTGATTGATCTTGATGTCCGTTTTCAAATCATCAATTCGCACGGGCATACCCTCCACTGCTGCAGGCAGATCCGAAACGATAAGTCGTTCATGGGGGGTAAGGCCGTCTTGCAGAAGGACGATGTCGGCGTCACGCCAGACCGGATGCACCTTCCGGATTTCCAACGTTTGATTTTCAGTGGCGATCCAGACACTTGAGTTGTCCCTTAAAGCGGTGCGCGGAATTTTAAATACGTCGTCAAGTTTGCGTCCCTGGATTTGTACCCGGACGTACTCGCCGATTAAAAGAGGTACGCGATCCTGATCCACAGCCTTCAAACCAAGAGGGTCCACTACCACTACCAGGATACGGGCCATGCGCCCCTCAGTGGAAAGATCTCCCATCAGCCGGGTAACCGTACCCGTACATTCATGGCCCTGGGTGTAAATGATCCGAGCTTTGGAGCCGGAACCATCGGCGTGACCGGGGATTTGAATCCATTCAAGATGATCGATGGGTATGGACGTCTGGATTCTGTAAGCATCAGTCCCCACCAGTTCGGCCAGCGAATCCTGAGGGGTCACCTGGGAGCCCAAATCCACGGATTTAGAACGAACCATGGCATTGAACGGCGCCATGATCCGGGTTCGATCAAGGTTCAGTATGGCCGTCTTAAGTTCGGCTTGGGCCGCCGCCAGTTCGGCTCTGGCTTTGTCCAGATGGGGTTTTCGCAGCGCCAGTTCCTTTTCCATTTCTTCTACCGGTTGGGTTCCGCTTAACAGCTCCCATTCACGTTTGGCCACGGCCTGATGCCCCAGTTCAAGTTTCAGGGCATACTCGGCATCGGCTACCGCGCTCTGCTGGCGCGCCAAGGCCAGCTCGTAGTCCAACGGATCGATCTGGAGCAGCTTCATGTTTTTTCTTAAAAAGCCGCCTTCCGTGAATTCCGGGTGAATGTCAACGACCTCTCCGGAAACACGAGACTTTAGCACCACTTCGCGATCGGGAATCACCGTACCCATGGCTTTTACCTCAATCTGATATTCAGAGGCCTGTACAGTTTGGACCTGAACCGTCGGACTCAATTTGACCGGCGGCCGCTTCTGGGTTCGAGGCGCACTGTTTTTCAGGTAAGCTGCCGTACCCACACCTATACTGAGTATGACAAGCGATAAAACAATCCTGATTAGGGGTCGCGGCCCTGGACTCGGATTCGGATGTTCTCCTGACAAACCACTGTTTTTCGTATTATCCGTCATTTTTATTCCTGTATACCGTTTCGCTCTTTCTATTTAACCGGGGTGAGCGATTCCGTCCATGTTCCTCCCAGGGCGCGATAGAGACTGATGCGGACTTCCAGGAGGTTTGCCTGTTTCTGGATTAACTCCCTTTCGAGACCCTGGACTGTTAGCAGCTGGGTCAGCACCGGAAGGTAATCGGTAAGGCCTTTACGATAGCGATTCCCTGCCTCTGTCAAAGCCTTGCGTGCAGTGGCTGTAACCTTTTCGAGCCCATTAATGTGTTCCCTCTGCTTGGTTTCATTAACAAGGGCGTCTTCAACTTCTTTGATGGCCGTTAACACCGTTTTGTGGTAAGCGGCCAAGTTTTCATCCACAACCGCCAGACTTCGGTCCACTTCGGCTGCACGCCGTTTACCGTCGAATACCGGCGCAGTCAAATTCCCCGCCAGACTGAGCAGCCAATTGTCGAAAAGCACGTCCATATCTGCTTCGCCATAGCGGGCCTGGGCCGTCAGACGGATCGCCGGCAGTCGATCCGCACGTGCGGCCGCCACCTGCCAGTCCGCCGCCCACAAGCGCATCCCGGCAGCCCGCAAATCCGGCCGGGATGATAGAAGATCGACCGGAAGTCCTGTTGACGGAATCTCAGTCGGTTTTGGCAACTCTTTTCGGTTGATATTCAAGAAAGTTTGAGGCGGCTTCCCCAGTAGCAGTGCCAGCTCATGCCTCAGCAACTGCTCCCGAGCCTCAACCAATGGGATTTCGGCCCTGATGTTTTCGACAATCTGTTTTTGTTGATAAACATCCAGAACCGACACCATGGCCATGTGAAACCGAAGCTCAACAAGCTCCAATAATGTCAGGTTGGTTTGAAGCTGATGTTCCAAAAGCCGTTTTTGCATCCGCTGAGCAATAATATTTATCCAGCGCCGGGCAACCTCTGCCGCCAGCGTCATGGCGGCTGCGTTCACATCTTCCCGGGCGGCAGACGCTTCCAGCAGAGCGGATTTTCGCCCAGAACGAACTCGCCCCCACAAATCCAATTCATAGCTGCTGATACCTCCCAGAAAATAATTGTCATTGGATACGGTTTCTCGGGTACCATTCTCGGACCGCTGACGCGTATAAAAAGCTCCGGCAGTCCCTGTCAGATCCGGATAGAGTTCTGCACCGGCCTGAACGGCCAGCGCCCGGACTTGATTGAGACGCGCCCAAGCTTCTTTCAAGGTTAAGTTGTCAGAAAGCATTTCCATGATCAGCGTGTTCAGGTCAGAATCATTGAATTCTTCCCACCACCGTTTTGCCGGTTCAGATTCTGCCGTATACAGAGAAAACACAGGCGGTAATTCACCGGCCGGTGATTGCCTTGCCCGTGGCTTGAACGGACTGCAGGATGCCACGAGCAGAAGGATAACTGCCAAGCTTATAAGTTCAGTGACATAATTCTTCATAGCCCGCTACCAGTGCCGTTTGGTTGGTTCTCGATTAGGTATTAATTACGATCTATATTTTTAAAGATCAATATATTTTAGTTGTTATGAAAGCCCGATATCTTAAAATTATGGGGATATTTTTGATCATCGTCAAGATTTCAGTATCTTTTAGGTAAAACATATACATAATAATGAAGTCGCTGACGGCATAAACATATTGCATTAAAAAACTGGATTTCAATTGGGTCTTTTTGAAGGTTGAATAATTCTGTGAAACAAAAATCGCCAACGTGGTGATCGAGGCCTTGGACACATTTTTGAGAAAACAAAAAAATAGGGTGGGTTGAAATTTGACTTTCAGCGGCGAGAAATGTGTCTGTGGTATGAATCCATGGCTTCCTTTTCCAAAAGCTGCTTCAATCCTTTGTACCTGGGTGAGAAATGGAACGGCGTAACCTGTTTTACTCCGGCTTTACCGGCAATTCTGCCAGCTTGCCAAGCGGTGAGATGGCATTTTTTTTCGGCAATATCTCTGTCTTTTTCAAGAAATGGCGCTTCAATAAACAGGTGATCCGCATTTTTGGCAAGTTCAATAATCTTGGCCTCATTTGATTTGCTATACACGGCATCAACGATATATGAAACCTTCTGGCCCGGAGTTATAATAGCAATTCGCTTTGCGAGATCACCCAGGATGAACCTCTTTTTATATGAATCTTTCCTGCCGTATTTAACCTCAAATTCCGAATCAGGGTCTATATTATTATACAGCGCCTGTTTAAACTCATTTAGCCACGGGCCGATCTCAAGCCCGAGACCGACAACACGTTCTTTTATTATATTTACGTGAAACCGTTCTTCAATGGTAAAACCGAGGCAGGGAATACTGTGATCAAGAATTTCTGCCGAAACGGACAGTGCCGGTTCTTTGAGCAAAAGGCCGTCAAAAGGGTGCTTAATATCCTCTTGCTCCGGTATGAATCGTTTTTGGCATATGTAATTTCTGGTGGTCATATGATCGGGATGTACCTCGGTAACATTTAATGCAAATAGATTGCTGTAATGTTTAACAAGGTTCCATGAGTATCCGGCAAGCTTCCCTTCAACATTTTTCAAAAACCCTCCGGGACCGTACAGGTAAAGGTGCTGTTCCCGGCCGAGGAAAAGACGCAGCAGCCTGTCAAACCCTATGAAATGATCCATATGCGTATGGCTGATAAAAACATGGCTGATTTTGAGAATATCTTTAGGAGAAAGCGAATAGATGTCTCCCAGGTCAAAAATTATGGCACGTTTTTCAAAAACAAAGGGGATGAATAATCCGGGATCGTCAAAAGGTCTGTTCACTAACCTGGGAAGAAAAGAAGGGCGCATTTTCAGGAAAGAAATTTTACCACTTGCCGATTAACACATAGATATATTTCTTCATCAGAACCGAATATATCGACGACCACCTTATGATTAATAAGGGTCTCTATTACAAAAGCAGTAATATAAAGGCTGACAACATTGGGCTGTGTTATAATATGTCTGAAGGGTGCATTCTGATAATCAATTTCAAAGTCGTCCGCACGGCTTAATTTTTCAAGACATTTTAAAATCTGTTCCTCAAGTACATTTTTGTTTGTCGTTTCCACAAGGTTGCTTTCAACAAGCTTCATGGCAATGGCGTTGGAGAGCGGTTCGATACAGTCTTTTATACCCTCTATTGTTTTTCTTCGGGCATACTCTTTTGAAGATTCGATTTTTGATAAAATTCTTGCTTCGCGACTGCTTGGCCGAAATATCTTAGCCATAAGATTTCACCTTTTATTTTGTCGGGTTAATGGTCTGACAAGTAACTTCTTAATAAATTATGGAGCAGGGTCAACATTGTCTTTAAATATTCCAGAACTTTTTAAGATGATGTTACTCTCGTAAAAAAATCAAAAAACGGCTGTTTACGAACTCAATTAATTTTTTCATATCGGTTTTGTAGTTTGTGCACTATAATAATGCCATCTATTGGTAATTGCAAGGAAAATGTTTAATTGAACAACCAAGTTAGTTCACTTCGCCCCGCCTGCCATTGCAAGGAACGAGCGGGCAGGTCACAATGAACCTGATGGAATGATGGAATAAACATATTCCCACAAGTCAAACCTCGGGGTAACCGCATTTGAATTCCAATACAGGAAGACCGCTCCACCACGGCGTATATCTCTTTCCAACCGACTGAAACTTGTGCTTAAGCACCCGTAAGCCCAAGTTGGACCGAAATCAAATACGTAAGTCCTGTTTCACGCCTAGTTTTTTATTGAAACAGTGGATGATATGGTGATATTATATAGATTTTTTATTCAGCTTTCCAAAAATTGTAGATTGAACACCATAAAAAAATATTTTCGTGTTGATCGCAGAAAGATCGCTTTTCTCAAATTTATTTTTGAAGCATACGACGGCATTGCAACCCTAACAACCGTGGATCCGAATCAGGGTATCTTGCTGCTCGGCATTGCTCCGGGATGTGAGGGTGATGTTGAGATGATTTTGCAGGATCTTAAAAAGGATATACTAATTGAACCGGCGGGATGAAAAATATTTAATGAAAACAAAGCAGCTACATATCAATACCATCGGCTGTCAGATGAATGTTTACGATTCCGAACAAATTGCCACGGGATTACTGGCGTTAGGATATAAATTGACTTCATTCCCGGAACAGGCGGATCTGATCATTGTTAATACTTGTGCCATCCGTGAAAAAGCCGAACAGAAAGTTTACAGTTTTTTAGGGCGTCTGTCAGGCCTGAAAAGAAAAAAACCCGATCTTATTATCGGAGTTGGCGGATGCGTGGCACAACAGGAGGGAGCAAAAATCCTGCAGCGTGTGCCGCACCTTGATCTTGTTTTTGGGACACATGCGATTGGCCGGTTGCCCGGTATCATAAAAACCATAGCGTCGAAAAAATCCCGAATTGTGGACATTGAATTGTCTGAAAAGATACAAGAGTTAGATCTCATTAAAGAGTATTGCCAAGAAGGGAAAGTTGTCAGCTTTGTAACCATCATGCAAGGATGCGATAATTATTGCACCTACTGCGTGGTTCCCTATGTTCGAGGCAGAGAAACCAGCAGAAATCCTGACAAAATTATTAATGAAATCCGCTGTCTTGTCGAATCCGGAGTTCGGGAGGTTACCCTGCTGGGCCAGAATGTAAACAGTTACGGAAAAAAGGAGGGGCTCTGTACATTTCCCGAACTGCTGGCGCTTGTGAATAAAATTGACGGTCTTTTAAGAATCAGGTTTACCACGTCACATCC
>JASFHC010000048.1:0-11861 GCA_050123435.1 Desulfobacterales bacterium | reverse complement strand
TTATTTTCGAATGTTTGAGAAAAAGCCTGTCCCAAAGATCAGCATCTATCCGGGTTATCCGTGTATGCTCAATAAAATGATGGTGCACCGGCAACTGGACATGAGCCCCATTTCCTCGGCAACCTGCGCGGAAATTGCTGATGATGTGCTTGTGCTTCCTCAATTCTGCTTGAGTTCGGTAGGGTATGTGGGATCAGTTATTCTGATAAGCAAAATCCCCATTGAAGATTTGAATCAAAAGAAAGTGGGCATTACCAGTGCGTCACACACTTCTGTGGTGCTGTTGAAAGTTTTATTAAAAAAATATTACCGGTTGGAACCGTCGTATATACCTACCGAACCGAGGCCGGTGCTTAAAAATATGGATGCCGCTCTGGTTATCGGCAATGATGCAATGGCAATAACCTCCGAGCCGGTCTCTTATATTTATGATCTGGGCGACCTGTGGCTTCGAAAAACCGGCTTCCCCGTGGTATTTGCCGTGTTTGCGGTCAGACAAAGCATTGTTGAAAAATACAAACTCCAAATAAAATCTGTTGTTTCTTCATATCACAGGTCATTGCGCTGTTTAGAAGAAGAAAAAGAAAATGTGGTTTCACTGGCAAAAGCAAAGTATCCGGATATTATTTATGACATAAACGGTTATTTTGATCTTTTGCAGTTTAAATTTGATGATAATTTAAAAAAAGCTTTAATGTTTTATTATACAGTGGCAGGAGAGATGGGGATGCTTAAAAAAATAAACGGATTAAGTTATTTGGAAGTTGAGTAGCAAAGGAAAACGTGATTACAAACAGCGAACTTTTTCATAAGATTTACCGGGGAGACAGAATATCCCCTGAAGAAGCTCCGGATCTTTTTTCCTGGGACATCATTAAACTGGGTAAAGCCGGAGATATGAGACGAAGATTAGCATACCCCAAAGAGGAAGTCGGTTTCATTATCGATCGGATTGTCAATTTCACCAATATTTGTGAAGCGGCGTGTGCTTTCTGCGCATTTCATGCCCGGGCCAATCTTGTTCAACCTTATGAATTGACAATGGACGATGTTCTCCGAAAAGTTGAAGAACTTATTGCTGCCGGAGGAACCCAGGTTATGCTTCAGGGCGGACTTCACCCGGACTACACTCTGAGCAAATATATTGATATGGTAAAAACGGTTAAAAACCGTTTCCCGAAAATCTATTTACATTCCTTTTCTCCTTCGGAAATTGTGCACATTTCACGGAAGAGCTCTTTGCCCGTAGATGATGTTGTGAAGTCGTTAAAAGAGGTGGGTCTGGATTCCGTGCCGGGCGCATCGGATCTGCTGGTTGACGGGATACGCGAAAAGGTAAGTCCGAAAAAGATCACGGTGGATGAATGGAAAGAAGTCATTTATTCTTTATACCGAAATGAAATGAAGTCCTCAGCAACCATGACTTACGGAATGGGCGAGACCCATGAAGAGAAGATTCAACACCTTACCGTCATACGCGATATTCAGGATGACACCGGGTGTTTACAGGCCTTTATTCCCTGGTCATTTTCTCCCTCCGGCACACGAATGGAACAGATGCTTCCGGCAACAGGTATGGATTATCTAAAGATGGTTGCAATTGCCAGGATATTCCTTGACAATATCACCTATATTCAGGCCGGGTGGCTTACCGAAGGTCTGAAGCTTGCACAGATTGCACTGACAATGGGGGCAAACGACATGGGCGGGGTGCTCATGGAAGAGGTGGTGGTAAAGGCGACCGGAATAAAAACCAGTACCAACCAGAAGGAGTTTGTCCATATCATTAAAAACGCCGGCAAGATTCCTGTACAGAGGGATTCTCGGTATCATGAGATAAGGAGGTGCGGGTAAAAACCCATTTTGATGACAACACTCGATCTTGCTTTTTCAACCTGTCCGAACGACACATTTATATTTCATGCCCTGCTTCACCGCTGCATTGATACGCTCAATTTACGATTTATTCCTCACATGCATGATGTGGAGGCACTAAATAACAAAGCGTTTTTAAAAACATTTCATATTTCAAAGCTCTCATTTTTTGCTTATCTTAAGCTAAAACAAAACTATAAAATTCTTGATTCCGGCTCGGCACTCGGGTATGGTTGCGGACCTCTTCTTGTGGGAAGATCTTCTGACCTTTTATTGTCTGAAGCAAAAATTGCCGTACCGGGTGAGTACACAACTGCATATCTTTTGTTGCAGTTATGGAATCCAGAAATACGGAATGTTGAAATAACCCGGTTTGATAATATCCTTGAAGGGATCCAGATCGGAAGATACGATGCCGGACTGATCATTCATGAGGGCCGGTTCATATTTCCGGAATATGATTGTGTCCAAATAATCGACTTGGGCGAGTGGTGGGAAGGCCAAACAGGACTTCCCATTCCCTTGGGGTGCATTGCGGTGAGGAAAGATCACCCGGCCATCGACCTGAAAGATGACATTGAATCTGTTCTTCGAAATTCGATTCAATATGGGTTGCAGAACAAAAATGCATCCAGAGAATTTGTAAAATTGCATGCACAGGAACTGGATGATCAGGTTATTGACGGGCATATCGATCTGTATGTAAACAAGTTCAGCCTATCCCTGGGAGATACGGGGAGAAAAGCGATACGGACTCTTGAGGAGATGGCTCGGTGGAAGAACATACTGTAACGGCAATCGTCATGGCCACCATGCTTGAGGCCAAGCCTTTTGTCCTGGGTATGTCTTTAACCCAGAGCCGGAAAAAACCGTTTGCCGTATTTCAGAATGACACTGTTTTTTTGATTATCTCAGGTATCGGCAAAGCAAACGCCGCCATGGCCACGAGTTATTTATGTTATACGTGTCACCCGGCCCGGGTTTGCAATCTCGGTGCAGCGGGCGCCGCAGATTTTTCACACCCTCTGGGAGAAATTTTTCACATAACCGAAATTATTGAATATGACAGACATGAATTAACAACAAAAAGACCGTACATTCATTACCCCGATATCTTAAATGGGTTTCAAACGGCCAAACTTTCCACCAGTGACATGGCGGTTCTTGACCCTGATGATCGCAAAAAGATTTCCAGAAATGCAGATCTGATTGACATGGAAGGTGCTTCAGTTGCTCAGGCGTGCAGGAAGTTTGATACGAAATGTTTTATGTTCAAATTTGTCAGCGACACACCGGATCATGCAAAGGACGAAGATATTGTGGAGAATATCAGACGGCATCGTTCATTTTTTTATGAGTTTTTTATGCGATCGGTTATGCCGGTTCTTCATAGGTTGTAATTTATACCAAGGAGGTATTATTGATGAATAAACTGCGATGGGATCGTTCACCCGAGATGGAAATTGATACGAGCAAAAATTATATGGCGGAAATTGAGACCAACAAGGGCAGTATTAAATTAGAACTTTTTCCTAACCATGCACCCAAAACGGTCAACAACTTCGTATTTTTAGCCAGGAAGGGGTTTTACGACGGGGTATCATTCCACCGGGTGATCAGCAATTTCATGATCCAGGGCGGAGATCCCACAGGCACCGGTGCAGGGGGACCCGGATACAGTTTTGATGATGAGGTCGCGGATAATCCGCTAACCCACGAAACCGGAGTAATCTCCATGGCCAACGCCGGGCCAAACACCAACGGAAGTCAGTTCTTTATTACGCATTCCCCACAGCCGCACTTGAACGGGAAGCACACCGTATTCGGTAGGGTCGTCGGCAGCCAGGATGTGGTGGATTTAATCCGGCAGGGTGATAAAATGGAGCGGGTAAAGATAAGAGAGGGTTAGGTACAGAGGCCTTCTTAATTTATACCCTCTCTGTGAAAGCTTCAAGCGCTTTTTGAAGCATCCGGCGGATAAAGACCTCTTTATCCGCCCGGGTGAGTTTGGTATATGAATGATAGTCAGGATTTGACGCCGCCAATTCCGGCGGTTTTTCTCTATATTTTGTCCTTATATTTTGAACATTCTGAACCAGTTCGATTAAAGCGAATTTTTTTCCTTCAAAATATTTAATCCATTCCAATCGCCACATCATTTCAAAGCGTACCTGATCTGCCAAAAAGAGGTGGGTATCAACAACCAACATTTTATTTTCGTTGTTTAAATAGTGAAAATTGGATGCTGTTCCAAAATTAAGGACGCCCATAATTAATTCATAATACGCAAGGGAACTTGGTTCACCCGGCTGTGCCAGGTAATACAGCACTTTGTCTGAAAGATCTGAGAGAAGAGTTTTCAAGCCATAAGTTTCTCCAAAGCGTTTTTTCCAGGGACCAAATATTCTTTTTTCCAGGGCAATAGTTCGATATGATTGAAGATTAATAATTTTTGTCATGGCAAACCCAGTGTCAGGAGCAGTCTGTTTTTTCACGATTTTTTTTAATGGAGATCTTTAAAATAGTTTGATTATAATTTCAATGGATTTTAGCTGATTTGAAATAGATTTGTTTTAATGAATTAAACGTTTACCCTTTGTATAATTAGCAAAAAACGATGCTTGTCATCGCATAAAAAAAAATACAAGAATGCTTGACTCCATTAATCAATTGGTATATGGGTTTTGCCCGATAACGGAAATACGGTCTATTTTGATACCGTGACTTAATTTTATTGTGAAAGGAGGCTTTTAAAATGGCTTTTATTCCTACTGTTGACGAAGAAAAATGTGAAGGTTGTGAGGAATGTGTGGATGTTTGCCCTGTTGAGGTATTTGAAATGCAGGATGATAAATCAGTACCGGTAAATGCTGACGAGTGTTTGGGTTGTGAAAGTTGTATCGAAGTTTGTGAACCTGGTGCAATTACAGTTGAGGAGATATAATCAAGTTTTAAATGCATGTTCCCCGATCCTCGTTCTTCACAAGGATCGGGGAACGACGCCCGCCAAATGGTTTCCGCCAAAAATTTTTATTTCTTAAAACAATGAATTAAACAACTGATAATTTCTTAAAAAATCAATATACAAGCACCAAATTTCAATTAATTCCCAAATTCCAATACCCAATGATCCTAGCATGTCTATAATTTTTATTTTCTGTTATTATAATTTACCTTCCCTGTTAAATAAATCGCAGATTTAATGCGAAGCATTATTCAACAGGTTAAATGATTTGTTATTTTCGGTTTGCCCAGGTTAGGGACTTTGCTCCAATTTTAACCGTGGAATGGTGGAGTGATGATTTGCTATTTGATTTTCATAACACCTCTGGGTCATATGGCGGTGATATACCGTGTAGCGCCGTTTGCAGTCATTAAAATTTTTCTCCCTACCCAGGACAAAGAGGGTCTGGTGAACGCCGTTGAAACTTTTGGCCGGCTGCACGCCGGTTTTCATGACAACGCCGTTAGAGTAAAAGAATCCATAATCGATTATTTCAAAGGAAAACCCATCCCTCCCCCATGGGAATGGTTAGAAACGGGCGGCCTAACAAAACTGCAGCAATCCGTTCTTGCAAGTACTGCCGATATTCCATACGGTGAATTGAGATCGTATAAAGATATTGCAGTGGCCGTTGGCCGTCCCCGTGCCTATCGATTTGTGGGCACAACCTTAGCAAATAATCCTTTTCCTATCCTGATACCCTGCCACAGAGTGATCCGAAGCGACGGTTCTTTTGGACGGTTTGGCGGAGGATTAGACCTGAAAAAAAAATTGATTGAACGGGAAGCCGGTTAAAGGCTACAGTTTGCCGGGCAGTTCACGAGCTTCAAGATACTGGATTCTTTCGAGCAGTGGGGGATGGGAATAGTTGAAACAGACATAAATCGGATGAGGGTTGAGGTTGGAAAGATTTTCTTTTGCCATTTTCTTTAGCGCTGTTGAGAGTGGTTTTGCAGTCTTTAAAATTCCAAGAGAATAAAAATCCGCTTCTTTTTCAAATTTTCTGGAAATCGCCATTCCCACGGGAGACATAAAAAAGTTTACCGGTTCCCATAGGATGCCCACCAAAAACAGACCCACGTAGCACGGCATATTTGAAAAACTAAAACTACGATACATCACCTCCCAGGTTAAAAGCTTTGATGCCAGGAAAAAAAGAAACAGGGATACAACACTAACAAGGACAAATTGTTTTTTAATGTGATTTTTTTTCAAATGTCCGATTTCATGGGCCAGAATCGCCAGAATTTCATCCTGATCGTGTGATCGGATCAGGGAATCGAACAGCACGATTCGCTTGGCTTTTCCTATTCCTGAAAAATATGCGTTGGTATGTCTGGTTCTCCGGGTCGCATCCATCTGGTATATTCCTTCAATGGCAAGACCTTCTGTTTTCGCCAGTCGTTCAATTCCGTCTTTAAGCTCGGAATCTTCAAGCGATGTGAACCTGTTAAAAAGCGGCGCAATGACCGTAGGATAGAGTATGGTCATAATCAGTTGGAATAACGAAAAAATAATCCACGCCCAGATCCACCAACTCTGTCCGGCATAGGTTACTATCAAAAGAAGCGTAGAAATAAGAAAAGTTCCTAAAATGATCAAAACCACCATGGACTTTGCCAAATCAGAAAGCCAGATTTTCAGAGTTTTTGTGTTAAAGCCGTATTTTTCCTCAAGAACGAAACTGTGGTAATAATCAAAAGGAAGTCCCATCAATAGTTCTGCTAGGCCGATAAGTGCAAAAAAGATAAGGCCGGCGATTAAAAAATTCATCCGGGCAAGAGATTCGGCCAGCCATGGAAGGATACCTGAAAGGATGATATAAAGAAAAATAATTTTACTGATGCTGGTTTGAACTAGCTTAAAACGGATGTTATCCTCGGTATACCGGCTGATTTTCTGCAATTCTTTCTCATCAATCATCCCTTCAAAAGCCACAGGTACCTTTTGCCCAAATTTCTTGAGAAAAGTCACATTTATTCCCTCAATGGCAATATACACTGCAAAACTAATCAGATAAATACAAATATAGACGATTAAATAAGTGTTAAATGAAATCATACGGCATTCCAGACATACAACCTAAAATAAAACAAACTTTATCATAGCGTTGTCTGTTTTGGCAAGCAAGTTGCGATATGTCTTCAACATCGAGTTTGATGAATTCGGCAAACCCTTTTTAAGTCTTTTAACCCACCGGAATGCCGGGTAACATACATCTTGCACGGCAAAACAAACTATGATAATTCAAACAAAATTTGTTTGGCTGTGCCTTCCGGTGAAAGCTTGCTCGCCAGCTAAGCGCAATCGGCAATCGCCTGAAACGCAGCCCGTGGTGAACGATGGCCCGCGAGACCAGGTCATCATTGGGAGGCATCATTTATCAGTACCCGTTGAAATCTCTTTAATTTTTTCGCTCTTAGCAGGATCGAAATTTCCAGGGGTTCAATTATTATGAAACAATATGTTATTGATGAGTTAAGACCCAAGGATTACGAAATGATCAAGGCATTCATGGATGAAAACTTTGGTTCCTCGAATGTGGACGGCGTTTACTGGCTTCAGCTCGACAAAGACATTCTTACTCCAGTTCAGAAAGAACATACAGAATGTCAGCCATTTTATGTTGCCGTTGATCTTGAATCAAACCTTGTAACCTTTGAGTTACTTGTACGTACCAAGAACAGAATGCGATGCAGCTGTATGGGGTATGCAACCAAAAAACAACGCAACTGGCTTATGGGACTTGCTGACGCCATGTTCGATAACCTTGGGATTAAAACATAAGTAATGATACGAACACTTTTTATTATTTTTTGGGCGGTGATTTTGACAGGTTTTTTTGGTGTTATCGTCATATTAACCTCATTTGTCAGTACAGGTGGTGAAACACCGCACAAAGTGGCAAGAATTTGGGCAAAATGTATTCTTGCTGCAAGCAATATCAAAGTCACGGTTAAAGGCCTGGCCAACCTTAATCCTACGGGATCTTATATTTACATGCCAAACCATGTGAGCAATTTCGATATCCCTGTTCTTCAGGCGTATCTTCCGGTTCAGTTCAGATGGCTTGCCAAAGCTGAACTTTTTAAGATACCCATTTTCGGTTATGCCATGAAAAGGGCCGGTTATATCAGCATTAATCGTTTTGATAGAAAGTCTGCCATACAAAGCCTTAATAAGGCGTCGGAAACAATAAGGAATGGTACGTCCGTGATAATTTTCCCCGAAGGCACGCGCAGTCATAATCAGAACATACAGTCATTTAAAAAGGGAGGATTTGTTTTGGCGGTCGATTCCGGTGTTCCGATCATTCCAGTGATAATTCATGGAACATGGACGATCATGCAAAAAAAACATGTCCTTGTTAGACCTGGAAATGTTATTCTCGAAATTAAAAAACCGATTAACACGTTAGATTATACCAGGAAAACCAAGGACGATCTTATGGAAAAAGTAAGAAATATCATCCTAGAATCCTATGAAAAAAACAAAAAGAACGAAATGTTATGCTAAAAATAATACCGCTGGGCGGGCTGGGAGAAATAGGCCTGAACATGATGGTTTTTGAGTACGCCAATTCAGCTTTTATTATTGATGCCGGCCTGATGTTCCCCGAAGACTATATGTTGGGTATTGATTACGTAATTCCCGATATGAGTTATTTAAAACAAATTAAGTCCAAAATTTCAGGGATTGTATTAACCCATGCCCACGAAGATCATATCGGAGCACTCCCTTTCCTGCTGAAAGATGTAACCGTGCCGATTTTTGGGACTCCTTTTACGCTGGGAGTTGTTCGGAACAAACTGGAAAAGCACGCTTTCTTTTCTCCCGTTCGACTGCATGAAATTTTTCCAGGGGGAAAACTTATGTTAAGCCCTTTTGAACTTGAATTTATTCGGGTCTGCCACAGTGCTGTGGACGGGGTAGGTATCGCCATAAAAACACCAATTGGACTTGTTGTTCATACCGGAGATTTTAAAATTGGACATGCTTCCGTTGACGGAATGGTAACCGACGTCAACAGATTTGCCCGGTGTGGCGAGGAAGGCGTCCTCGCCCTGCTGTCGGATTCCACAAATGTTGAAAAGGAAGGATATACCATCTCCGATCAAGAAGTCGGTGAAACACTGGCGGGTATCTGTGCGGGAAGGAACGGTCGGATTATTGTGGGGCTTTTTGCTTCCAATATCACCCGAATTCAACAGGTCATCGATATTGCACGGGCAATGGACCGGAAAGTCATTTTTAACGGAAGGAGCATAGAAACAACTGTAAATATTTCAAAAGAGCTTGGGCACCTAAATATTTCCGAGGAAATGGAGGTGGATGTTGAGCAGCTCAATGACTTTCCGGATAACCAGATTGTAATTATAACGACTGGAAGTCAAGGAGAACCCATGGCGGCCTTGGCCCGTATGGCTGCAGGCACCCACAAGCAGATAAAGATTAAAGAAGAGGACACGGTGATTTTTTCCTCGAAATTTATACCGGGTAATGAAAAGGCAATTACTAAGATTATCAATAATCTTTATAGACAAGGAGCTGACGTTATTTATGAGAAAATATCCGAGATCCATGTATCCGGCCACGCTTTTCAAGAAGAATTAAAGCTGATGATAGACTTGACCCGGCCTAAATATTTTATTCCGATCCATGGAGAATACCGGCATTTGATTCTTCATGCACGTCTGGCCGAACAGGCCGGTATTCCAAAGGAAAATATTCTTGTTGTTGAAAACGGTCAGGTTATTGAATTTGTTGAAAACGGTGGCAGAGTCCTAGAAAATGTTTTGACAGGCCGGGTGTTAATAGACGGTAAAGGTATTGGAGATGTCGGGCGAAGTGTGCTTAAGGAGAGACGCAAATTGTCAGAGGACGGTATAGTGGCCGTTAACATGGTTTTTGATGAGGAGACAGGAGTTGTGGTATACGGTCCTGAAATTGTTTCCCATGGTTTTGTATTCGAGACGGAAACCGGCCATCTTTTGGAAGACGCAAAGTGTATTATTCTCGAGATCATAGACGAAATCGGACCTGTGGTCCCGGACCGGATCAATAAAATCCGGTCAAAAATGCAAACAGATCTGCGGAAATTTTTTTCCTTTACCATTAGACGCCGTCCGGTTATACTCCTTTTTATATTGGAAGTTTAATAAAAAGCAGGTAATGGGCAAAAAATCGAATTCTTCAACCCATAACCTAATTTCCAATCAGGGATCCATGCGTAAAGAGATTATTGGAATATCGCTATTTTTTCTAGTGGTTTTTACGTTGATCAGTCTGTTGTCATACAGCCCGGCAGATCCTTCAATTAACCATGCCACTTCCTCTGGCCATATTCACAACTTCTTCGGGCTGTTGGGAGCCCAGCTGGCCGGTATCCTAATCGGACCGTTCGGTCTTGGCGCATTCTGGGTTCCGGTTTTACTTCTGCTGACCAGTATTCACTTTTTTCGAGATCACCCTTCCAGAGCAATTGTTTTTACCATTACCGGCGGAGTTCTTTTGGTTATAACTACCGGTAGTCTGCTGGCAATATATAATGACTCCATTATTATTTTTGGAAATAAATTCTCTTCAGGCGGAATCATTGGAATTTTCTTAAAATCATTTCTGATAAAATATTCCAATCTAATAGGCAGCGTAATTATACTGGTTCTTTTATGGATTATCGGTTTGATTCTGGCTACCGGTTTTTCACTGACAAACTTTTCAAAACGCTCCTGGCGATCCCTTGTTTTTTCGGCGGATCGATTACAAACGTTGTTTATCAAATGGAAAGAACGAAGGAAAAAATCAAAAAAAAGTTCAAAAATAAAAAAAGAACTTGCTGTTGAAAAAAACCGGGAAATAAAAATCAAAGCCCCCCGATCCAGGCCTATAAAAGAAACTCCGGTCCCTCGACAGGAAGTATTCGAGTTCATGCGTTCCGAACCCGGATTTAGACTGCCTTCTATAAATCTTTTGGATGATTCTAAGGAGAAACCCCCTTCTGCCGATGATGAAAATTTGAGGATGCAGTCAAAACTACTTGAAAAAAAACTTGAGGATTTTAGTGTCAAAGGAAAGGTGGTGGCCGTATGGCCCGGCCCTGTCATTACGACCTATGAATATCAACCGGCTCCGGGCGTAAAAATTAATAAAATAGTAAACCTGACCGACGACCTTGCTTTAGCACTTCGTGCCACAAGTATCAGGATCGTCGCCCCAATTCCCGGAAAAGCTGTGATCGGGATTGAGCTCCCCAATACCACCAGAGAGCTTGTAAAATTTAAAGGAATTGTCGCCTCAAGTGCCTTCGAAAAATCAAAATCAAAGCTTACGATCTGTCTTGGCAAAAACATCGTCGGGGATCCTGTGGTGGCGGAGCTGGACAAGATGCCGCATCTTTTAATTGCCGGAGCTACCGGAACCGGTAAGAGTGTGGCCTTAAATTCCATGATTTGCAGCCTGTTATTCAAATCCACACCCGATGAAGCAAAGCTTATTATGATCGATCCAAAAAGAATAGAGCTTTCAGATTATGACGGGATTCCACATCTTATTACTCCTGTAGTAACCGATGTAAAAAAAGCAACCAATGCCTTGTTCTGGACGGTACGCGAAATGGAAACAAGATATGAGTTGCTGTCGGAAAACAAAGCAAGACACATACGGCAGTATAACCAGAAGATAGATAAGGAAAACATTACCAAAGAAGGTAAGACTTTGGAAAAACTGCCATATATTGTCGTTGTCATTGACGAGCTTTCCGATCTTATGCTAGCGGCATCACGGGATGTGGAGGTTGCGTTGACACGTCTTGCTCAGATGGCCAGGGCCGCGGGGATTCATTTGATACTTGCTACCCAAAGGCCGTCTGTGGATGTTTTGACCGGAATTATTAAGGCGAATTTTCCGACTCGTCTTAGTTTCCAAGTCTCTTCCAGGACCGATTCAAGGACCATCATCGATGCCAACGGGGCTGAGAATCTGC
>JASFHC010000047.1:0-12159 GCA_050123435.1 Desulfobacterales bacterium | reverse complement strand
GCGCTGCTTGCCAAGGCCCGTCAATGTAATGAAGGCGGCACATCACAGAGGAACGCCTTCATCGAAATCGACAAACAGATCCATATGACGCTGGCACAGGTTGCGCAAAATCCGATTTACATATCTGTGCTCCATTCTGTTCATGAGAATATTCACCGCTATTATGAGCGGTTTCTTTCCATGGAAGAACGCGAATTGCAGGAAAACTATCAGGACCTCTGCGATCTTGTGAAGGCGGTGGAAAAAGGACAGGCCGACCAGGCCCGCCGGCTGGCCCGCGACCATGTCCACCGGTTCAATCAGTATATGAAAGCAAGAGAGAAGGCCGAATAAAAGCTTTCAGGTGTCAGTGTTCAGGTGTCAGCTCTTGCGTTCGTCTTCCTGACACCTGAAACCAGACCTTCGAATTCCCATGGAAAGTAATAAATGACTGCTGTTAACCAACATCAGTGAATTACACACCTTGCTTTGTTTATTTTTCGGAAGTGGATGCTAAAAAGTCGAGCATGGCCCGACATAACGGTGAAACGTTTCTTCTTTTGTCTCGGATCAGATAAAATTTTCGCAGCATGGCAAGATTTTTTATTTTTACAGCCTTAATGATTCCTGTTTTAAGTTCCGTATCCAGAGCTCTTAAAGACAGAATCGATATGCCAAGACCCGATTTTATTCCTTCTTTGACTGCTGTTGAGGAACCAAACCGGGCTACGATATTAAAGGAATCCATATTCTTTGCGTGCGGTACCTTAAAATACTCTTTAATGATTTTCAGCGTGCCCGAGCCGATTTCCCTTAAAATAAATGGTTCGTTAGATAAATTTTCAAAGTGAACTTGCTTTTTACCGGCCCATTTATGGATACAGGGAACCGCTAATACCAGTTCATCTTTCCACAGCTCGCGACATATGAGATTATCATTGGTACTTTTCGATCCAACCACGCCCAGTTCGAAATCACCATTCATCACCCGTTTTTCGATGGTACTGGTGTCTGAAATCGTCAAGGTAACCGTTACAAGCGGATGCTTTGCGCGGAAATTATTTAATATTTTTGGGAAGATATATTCGCCGGGAATAGTGCTTCCGCCAATATGAATCTTTCCTTTCTTGGTTCCGAGAAAACCTTGTATCTCATGGCAGGCATGCTTTTTCATATCCAGCAATATACGCGCATGGTTATAAAGGAGTTTGCCTGCCGCAGTGGGTACCACCTGCCTCCCTAAGCGATCCAGAAGTTGAGTCCCGACCCTGCTCTCAAGAGTGGCGATCCTTTCGCTGACCGAAGGCTGTGCCAGGAAAACAGCATCAGCGGCTTTTGAAAAGCTTTTTAGCTCAACCACTTTGCAAAATATTTCTAACTGCCTGAAATCAAAGTCTATAGACGGTATTTTGTGTTTAAAGCTTTTTTCCATTCCTTCAACTTCGCTCAGAACGAACTCACTCATCATTTTTACCCCGTGAAACTTTTTTTCTATTTCACTGGGGCGATGTTGGACGTTCGATGTTCGATGTTCATCTATGTTCCAATATGCACCACGTCGGAGGCACCAACCAGAATCGCCTTTTTTTTCAATTCAGGGAGTACTTCTCGAAAAACATCATACGTAACCGTATGGGGGTGTGCAATGCCGATGGCTTCACCGTGACTGTTGGCAATATGTATGAGCCGGCGTATTTGTTTTCGAATAAAATCGGGTTCCTGGATATGATCAAGGAATACATCCTTTTGTGCAAAAGGGACCTGTAATAAATGAGCAGATGGTTTGCATATTGTCTCGGTTGTGGTACGACTGTCGATAAAGAACAGCTTTCGTTTTTTCAGGACAGAAAAAATTTGGTATAGCTGGGTAGAGACCGTGGTCATTTTTGAGCCCATGTGGTTGTTTACCCCTTGAATAAAAGGAAAAGAATCCAGGTCCTTGTCGAGCTGGTTGATGAGTTGATCTGGAGACATTGAGGTCAGAAGCGCTCCGGGTCCCGGCTTAACCATGGGATATTCATTGGGTTCCATGGGCAGATGAAGCATCACGTCCAAGCCTTTTGAATGTACGGACTTGGCGATGCTTTTCTGAAAAGGGCTGTAAGGAAGTATGGAAAACGTGAAGACCGCATCCAGTCCGAGGAATTTTTCCACTATTTCTTTGTCATAGCCGATGTCATCGATAATGATAGCTATTTTAGGCAATTCTTTTGGTATTACGGGCACCGGTTTTGGTATGGGTTTATGAGGAGGGACCTCCACTTCAGGATAGACTTCAAACCTGGGTATTTTTGTTGCCCGGGGTTTCACAACGGGTTCTATAGGGTGCTTTCGCAATAATAAGTGATGGGCAAGAATACCGGCAATAATGACAAGAATTATCAGAATGCCCAGCCCGGCAACGGCTCTGATTAGATTGGTTTTTGGGGACCTTTTTTTAATTGGTTTTCTTTTGGGTTTGTTTTGACGCCTGATTTTTCTTTTAGCCATGGGTTACTTGTTGCCACCCTTGAAGATTTCATAACTTAAAAGGATGTCAAGGGCGCGCACAACCTGGTTGTCAGACAACAATTGTTCGACCTTAAGATGACCGTATCTATTTTCAGGGGCTTTGATTTTCGGTTTCTTTTTGCCCCCCTCTTTTTCCCCGGATTCTGTTTGGACGCCTTGACGTTGATCGGGACTTGCTTCGAGATGATTTTTAAGATCCTTTTCCTTTATTCCATAGTCACCGTCACCGATCTCATTCTTATCCATAAATTTTTTATTTACAATTATATCAGGCTCAATTCCTTTGGCCTGGATCGACCGCCCGCTGGGAGTGTAATATCTCGCAATGGTCAATTTCAGGCCATAACCGTCTCTTAAAGGCTCCACGGTCTGGACCGAGCCTTTTCCAAAGGAGTCGGTTCCCAGTATCAGAGCACGCTTATGGTCCTGGAGCGCACCGGCAACGATCTCCGATGCACTGGCACTTCCGCCGTTTATCAAGACAACCATGGGATACCTTCGCTCTGTGCTGTTGGGTGTTGCTTCGAAAATTTGAGTATTTTTTTTCAGACGTCCTTTGATCGAAAGAATTTTTCCTTTTTCAAGAAAAAGATCCGAGATGTTGATAGACTGGTTAAGAAGTCCACCCGGGTTGTCGCGAAGATCCAGGATAAGCCCTTTTAAAGGAATGTTTCCCGATTCGAGCCGTTTTAGCTCTGTCACCATATCTTCCGTGGTATTTTCCCTGAAATTTGTGATCCAGATGTATCCGTATCCAGGTTTTAAAGCAATGGATCTCACGCTTTCAACGGGTATAACATCCCGAATCAGCTTGATATCCGTCGGTTCATTAACCCCTTCCCGTTTTATGGTTACAACAACTTCAGTTCCTTTGGTACCTCTGATCATTTTTACAGCATGCCGTAATTCCATGGTCGGCGTACCATCGACCTTGAGGATTATATCACCGGCCTTTATTCCGGCTTTATAGGCCGGCGTCCCCTCAATAGGAGAAACCACTGTTACGAAACCGTTTCGCATGGTTATACTGACGCCGATTCCGTTAAATTCGCCCTGGGTATCGAGTTGAAGCTCTTTAAAGTCGTCAGGGGGCAGTAATGAAGAATGGGGATCGAGGCTGTGAACCATACCCTGAATCGCCTTTTCGATCATTTCTTTTGAATCGACCGGATCAACATAGTTTTTTTCAACCAGTTCAATCACATCGGAAAATAATTTCAGGCCTTTGTACGTCTCTTCTCCGTTGGCTGAAAGATCACGGTAGAAACCGAATCCTATGACCCAGAATACAACGCCTATTGCTATTACCAAACACAGATTGACGTTTCGCTTCTGTTTGATGCTCATGTGGTTACTCCTTATTTAGTGTTCCCCATAAACGGCATCTTTCGGCCCCCGGCGGCGTTCTCCCTCGTTTTCAATCCTCAACATAGCGCGCTATGCCTGCGGTTGAAAACTCGCTCGGGCCTTGCCGGAAACCAAAATCTACCATTTCTGGATGGACACTATCATTTGTGTTACCCCTTTTTAATCCATTTTAACGGGTCCATGGGTTTTCCGTGATGGCGTACTTCAAAATGGAGGCTCGGTCCTATCATGGACCCTGAATCTCCAACTGTGGCCACAACATCTCCCATATCTATAGTGTCTCCTTTTGACGCGAAGAGTTCTTCAGCATGGGCATAAACCGTATAATAATTTTCCCCATGATCAATGATTATCATGTTTCCGTACCCTTTAAACCAGTCGGCATAAAGGATCTGTCCATCAAAAACAGCGCGGACCGGTTCGCCTCTGTCTGCCTTTATTTCGATACCGCTCTGAAAATTTACCACATTGAGTTTTGTATTTTTATGCGGTCCGAAACGAATTACTATTTTACCTTTAACCGGCATATTAAGCAATCCTTTTAGTGAAGAAAAGTTTTTTGGTGAAATATCTTCTTTCTGTTTTAGTGGGCTGTTTTCTAAGTTTAAAGAGTTAACTGTACGATTCAAATTGGCTGCAGCCTGATTCAAGGATTCAAGGAGTGCCAGTTCTAGTGATCTTTTATTGCGAATGCCAACAAGGATGCGTGAACGTTTCACTCTTTCATCGGACATAACCGCAATCTGTTTTTTTAAACCTGCTTCAAGAGAAAGTTTCTCCATTTTTTGGGAATTCAGTGTGGCCAGAATCTGCTGGAGCTTTGCCTTGTTGTCCAGAAGGTTCTGTCGGATTTTTTCGTCATAAGCTAAAATAATTTCCATGGACTTTTTGCGTTTAAAAAATTCATACATGGATTGAGCTGAAGCCAAAACATATATACTGCCCAGCCAGTTCATTTTATAAAGTGCCACCAGTCGTTTGAAAATGTAGTCTTCGTCGGCTGCAATCCTCTTTTTGAGGTTGTCTGATGCCCGGGTAGTTTCGATGATTTTATCTCTGAGCGCCGCAAGTTCGAACCTAAGAGCCGAAACCCGTTTTCTTGCCTGGTTAAGCGCCAGATCGATATCGTTTAGTCTGTTAACTATAGCGGACTCCTCTCTTGTAAACGTCAGAACTCTATGCCTGCCTTTTTCTATTTTTCGGTTGATATCTTCGGCTTGTTTTCCGAACGGTTCACTGTCGATATCATTATTCTTGTTTTTTTTCTTTTTCGCTAAGGGAACTTTAGGCATAATATGCACATACTGTTTTAGATTTCGAATATAACCGACCCGACCCCGGCAACTAATTTTTAGCCATCCGTTGAGGTGTTCGAGAATTCTAACCTTTTCGCCTTTTTTGATTAATTGCAAAGGGGTATTCATTATCGTGGGGGCAGGCCGTAGGTTAAGTTTATTTGCAGTGACAATTCCGACTTCATGGGATTCAAGGGCAAAGATTTCAGCGGGCCGAAACACAAAAATGATACCCAAGACCGTAAATAGTATTATTTTAAAAATTGTTTTAAAGAAAGATAACACCCTATCCATCCCACAAATGTGCTGCCAAATATTATTCCACAGAAAGCCTCGGGGGAGAGAAATCTAATCGTAAATAGACCGGGGGATATCCCCCGGTCCATACTTGATGATATTAATAAAAAACTGACAAATAATACGGCCAGACCGATAATTCCGCCAAAAGCTCCCTGGATAAGACCCTGAATGTAAAAAGGGGCTTTAATAAAATTATCGGTAGCGCCGACCAGGCGCATAATTTCGACCTCATCTTGTCTTGAATAGAGTACCAGTCGAATAGTATTGGCTATTATTAATAAGGAGGCCATAAAGAAAAGACCACCCATTGCATACCCGGTGAATCTGAACAGATTAAAAAAATTGGTAAACTGCCCGAGCCATCTCTGCCCGTATTCCACCTCGTCAACCTGGCGAAACGATTCGAACCTGGTGGCAAGCATCTCAACTTTTTTCTGGTTTTGAAAAGATGCTTTAAGGAAGATTTCAAAGGCATCCGGAAGCGGGTTCTCCTTTAGGTTTTCAAACAAAGAAGACTGCCGTCTCATCTGTTTTTTAAGCTCTTGAAACGCCTCATTTTTTGAAATGAATCTAACGTTCCGGATACCATCCATGTGCTGAATTTTTTGTATGAGTTCCGAAATTTTTGTTTCAGGAGTATCCGGTTTCAGATAGACCATGATCTTTATCCCTTTTTTCCATGAATTTATTATTTCGTTGGCGTTTACAAAAAAAAGAGCAAAAGCGCTGACAATAAGGATGGAAATGGCGATCGTAATAATAGTGACTGCGTTTAAGAATTTGTGGTCCCGGATATCCTGTATGGCTCTTTTATAGTTGTGAATCATGGGATTAAGTTTCAAACATTTATGGTTTTTTGCATATACCCCTGATTAAGATAAATGACCCTGCCACCCGTTTTATGGATGAGATCCTTATCATGAGTTGCGATGATAACCGTGGCGCCACGGGTATGGAATCTTTTAAGAAGCTCAAAGATGATATCGGCGGATACTTCGTCCAGATTGCCGGTGGGTTCATCCGCGAGTATTATTTTTGGGTCACCGACAACAGCCCTGGCAAACGCTATTCTTTGCTGTTCGCCGCCGGATAGACTTGGGGGAAGAGAATGAAGAGATTCCTCCATCCCTACGGTTCGTAATATGCTTCTTACCTTCTTTTCGATAAAGCGTCGTTTTTTACCGGTTGCTTCAAGGACAATGGCGACATTATCAAAAACGGTTTTTGTGGGTATCAGCTTGTAATCCTGGAATATTATCCCAAACTTTCGCCTTAAAAACGGTATTCGATTGTGAGAGATTCTAGACAAATTTATTCCCTCGATCAATACCTGTCCTTCCGATGCCTTTTCCCCAAGGTATAGAAGTTTAAGAAGGGTGGTTTTGCCTGCTCCACTCGGACCGCTGATAAAGAGGAGCTCATTTTTTGAGATATCAAGAGTGATGTTGGCGAGAGCTTTCTTGGTGCCGTAATTCTTGTGAACATGGAACATCCGAATTATTGATCTTTTGTTCTGACCGTCAATCATTCAACAATTTCCTGACCCATCGACCGATACAGAATCGATTTTGCAATTTGGAATTCATATAATGCACTGTAATAACAAGAATTGTCTAAGACTAAAATTGCCCAATGGTTTTAGATTGACCGTCTTGGGCTTTATTGATATGTATTTATTGAGTCGAAGGAGTGCTGGCACCAGTTTTCCTTACTCAGAGCCTCCACTGAATCCCATTAAACAGGCTTCTTCCATTTCAGTGGAGGCTTTTTTATATCTAATCAGCACCTTAAAATCAACAGTTTATTGTAGCTGTTCATGGGTTCAGGGTTCAAGGTTGAATAAATAAACGAACTTGGACAAAACCGCAACACACCCCGTTAAGCATGACAATTTTTGTCACTCGTTTTGTTGATTTTGTCATAAAATATCAGGATTAAATGCTTTTTAGCTGATATATTCCATTAAGATAATTATATTATTCCCCAATTAACCAATTCGGCCTGATTTTTGCATGTAAACCCTACATATAAAAAAGGACGGCAGGGGGTATTTACGGCTTGATCCCAAGATCCTGTGTATAACCCCAATTGAGCAATAACACTCACTTGTATGTTATTCGTTATTTGAAGGTTTCCTTAAATTGCTATTATTGAGTAAGTTGTAGAAATTCCGGAACGTTCGATTATGTATCAAGCCCCTAAAATAACTAAAGAGAATCTATATAAAATTTTTATTTCTATTGTTTTCGGGTTAATTGGGTTTTGTCTTAACATTCGTCCATTTGTTTTTTTACTTCCACCTCACGAAATTAAGTTCATGGCGGGTCTGGTATGCCCAATGGTCGTATCTCTTAGATGGGGATGGAGATATGGGTTGCTTTCCGCCATATTCTGTTTGGCCTTTAATACCATGTGGATTAAAGGTGGGTGGACATTTGTTGTTATGCTTTTGATGTTCTTCCTCTGGATTGTATGGCACGGATGGTGTGCAAAAAAATTCGGCAACTCCGGAGATAAAAAATGGAATCCTTATTTATTTGAGATTCCGTTTCGATTATTTAATACCCTAATATTATATACAATTTTTAGATGGGCATTTCAATATAACCCGCCTCCGTGGTTGTCTAAAATGACCGTAACATCAGCATCTTTGACTTTTGTAAATGTTACCGCCATAGAAGCCGTCGTTAATGGTTATCTCATTCTATTACTTTCGGATGTCTTGATAATTTTCGGACCTATTCGAAAAACATTTGGGCTAAAACAAATTAAAGATCAAAAGAGATCCAACTATCTTCTTGGTGCTGCTGTTTTAATCGGTTGTGTTTTTTGGGTGATTGATGGTGCTTTTGGCTTAATATTCCGGGATTTTTCTCATTCCATAACTTTCCAGGGGACTGAAAATATTCTTGATTCAATCATTTTTAAAATTCCGCCACATGCTCTGTTTGAGCGACTCTCTTTTTTCATTGCCCTGTTAACAGGAGTGTTATTATCGACAAGATATATGAACCGATATGCATCATCTGAAAAACTTCTTCAAAAGATGGTAAAGCTTTCACCTTACCCCATAACCGTAGTGGATTCCGGTGACCGTGTTGAATATATAAATCCCGAATTTGTTGAAAGTTTTGGTTACCAGCTTGAAGATATCCCCACCGTTACCGATTGGTATAATAAAATTTTCCCAAATATTTTTGACCGGCGAGATTTTATTGCTCACTGGAAAGACGATATGCAGCAATCAAAAAAGTTAAACAGAGAACCTCGAATGTTCAATGTAACAAACAAAAAGGGAAACATAGAGAATATCATCTTCAGGCAGGTTATTCTTGAGGAAAACAAAGAATATATCATTTGTGAGAATGTGAGTGAACGTATACGTGCAGAGGAAAAATTTCGCAAACTTAATGAAGAACTTGAACAGCGAGTTAAGAAGCGGACCGCACAACTTGAAGCTACCAATAGAGAGCTGGAAGCTTTCTCTTATTCGGTTTCACACGATCTAAGGGCGCCTCTCCGCAGTATAGACGGATTTAGTATGGCCTTGCTGGAAGAGTATAAAGATCGCCTGGATGCAGAAGGAAAAGATTATCTGAGCAGGGTGCGTTCTGCAAGCCAACGAATGGGGCAAATTATTGACGATCTGCTTTCTCTTTCAAGGATATCGCGTCGTGAACTGAAGAAAGAAGAAGTCAATTTAAGTGAAATGGCAGAAAAAATATTGGACAATCTTAAAGAAAGGGATCCCGATCGAAAGGTGGATATTGTTATTGGCCATCAGGTGACCGCAGTTTGCGATCCCAACTTGATCGAAGTTGTGCTTGAGAACCTGCTGAGTAACGCATGGAAGTTCACGTCAAAGCAGGAAAAACCCTGGATCGTGTTTGATACCGTTTTGCAAGATGATGAGCTTGTCTATTGTGTTCGAGACAATGGCGTGGGATTTGACATGGCTTATGCCGGCAAATTGTTTGGAGCTTTCCAGCGCTTGCATAAAGATGCCGATTTTGAAGGGTTCGGCATTGGCCTTGCTACGGTGATGCGCATTATTAACCGTCACGAAGGCCGTATCTGGGCGGAAGGCTATGTAAATCGAGGTGCAACTTTTTATTTTGCACTTTAATATTTTGAAAGGATGATATGAGAAAAAAAATAATCCTGTTGGTTGAAGACAACCCCGATGATGAACTATTGGCCATCCGCGCTCTTAAAAAAAATAATATTATGAACGAGGTGGTGGTTGCAAGGGATGGCGCCGAAGCGCTCGATTATCTGTTTGGCGCCGGTGCTTACGCCGACCGTGACATGGGCGTGATGCCCCAGATCATATTGCTTGACTTGAAACTTCCTAAAATAGACGGCCTGGAAGTGTTGAGGCGTCTTCGCAATGATGAACGGACCAAACTGCTTCCTGTGGTTGTTCTCACTTCATCCAAGGAGGATCGGGATTTAACTGAAAGTTACAGTTTGGGGGCCAACAGCTATATTCGTAAACCGGTTAGCTTTGCCCAGTTTACCGAAGCTATCCGGCAGCTCGGATTGTACTGGCTGGTTTTAAACGAATCCCCACCCATATAAGGAGTGTGTTATGGATAAACCCATCCGTGTATTGATCGTTGATGATTCCGAGGACGACGGCTTGCTGCTTCTGAGGAATTTGAAAAATGGAGGTTTTAAACCCAGTTACGAGCAAATAGATACGGCTGAAGCTATGAGCAAGGCTTTAGATAAGCAGACCTGGGATGTAATCTTGTGCGATAATTCTATGCCTAGTTTTGATGCGTCTTCCGCCTTGAAGCTTTATAAAGAGAAAGGACTCGATCTCCCTTTCATCATTGTATCCGGAAATATAGCAGATGAAACCGCTGTTGCGGCCATGAAGGCCGGCGCACACGATTACATCATGAAAGGCAATCTTGCGCGACTGAGTTCTGCTGTTGATCGGGAATTACGGGAGGCCAAAAATCGGCACGACCGCAAAATCACTGAAATCCAATTAAAAAAGAGTGAAGAAAAATATCGCACCCTTTTTGAAGACTCCAGAGATGCGATTTATCTTAACAATCAAGAAGGTGAGTTAATTGATTTCAACCTGTCGACACTGGAACTATTTGGGTATTCCAGAGAAGAGATGTTAGGAATTAATACAAAGGCCGTTTTTGTAGACCCTGATGAATATGAAAGGATGCAGGATGAAATCGAACAAAAAGGATCTATCAGGGAATTTAAGACAAAGCTTCGTAAAAAAGACGGTACTGAGATGGACTGTTTGATTACCTCCACGGTTCGGCAGGCAAGAGATAAAAGTAAATTAGGATACCAAGGCATCATTCGAGATATCAGTGAGCTGGTGTCAAGCCGTAAACAAATTGAAACGACCCTAAATGACTTGAGAAAAGCATTAGGGGGGACCATTGAAGCCATGGCATTGACCGTCGAGACCAGAGATCCTTATACCGCCGGCCACCAGCGTCGTGTCAGTAACCTTGCCCGAGGCATAGCCACAGAAATGGGCGTTTCGGAAGGAAAGATTCAAGGGGTCCGCATGGCGGGAGTCATCCACGACATCGGTAAAATATCGGTGCCTGGAGAGATTCTCAGCAAACCAGGCAAGATAAGTCAAAACGAATTGGGGATAATCAAAGAACATCCTCAAGTGGGGTATAATATATTGAAGACAGTGGATTTCCCATGGCCCATTGCCCAGATTGTACTACAGCATCACGAAAGAATGGATGGTTCTGGATATCCGAATGGTATTTCAGGTGAAAATATTTTGTTCGAAGCAAGAATACTTGCAGTGGCAGATGTTGTTGAGGCAATGGCCTCTCATCGGCCTTACCGGGCGGCCCTTGGAATCGATCTTGCCTTAAAAGAAATTTCGAAGAATCGCGGTTCCCTTTATGATCCCAAAGTGGTTGATGCCTGCCTGAGATTATTTAACAAGAAAGGCTATCGTTTATAGGTGATTAACCTCTTTTCAAGGCGCTCCGGCTTGAATTTCTTCAAGGGTCTTTTGATAAACAGCGCTTAACGGACCGCCAAGAGAAACCGCCTTTTTGGCAGCTTCCAGCGCCTCCTGATTTCGTCCCTGCTCAAATAGAATTTGCGCCAGATTGTTTAAAGCAGAACCTTCCTTGGGATGTAACCGAACGGTTTTTCTAAAGGCCGACTCGGCATCTTTTAATTCTCCGAGTTCATAATGGCAGTTGCCAATACCCATAATGGCAGTTAGATTTTTCGGCCAGCGTGTCAGCGCTGTTTTATATCCATGGATCGCGGCCCGGAACTGGCGGGCCTTTTCAAGCCCAAGTACCGCTTCCAGAAACAGGTCCTTCTTGGCTGTAGCAGGAAGCTGATCCGGTCGTAGAATTAAAAGCCCCCAGTAATGGCTGCGTGCCCAGGTTTTTTCAAAAACCCGGGAAGATATAATTTTGCGGGCGGTGGCGCCGGAGCGAAGAATGACAAATTTCTTCGGTATATTATAACCTACAACAACCGAATAGTGCCAGACAGGATACCAGGAAAGTCCGAGGTTTTGCAAAATGATTACCGGATGACCGGCAGCGACTTCCGAGAAGACCACTTCCATTCCAGTCGATATATAAGCGATTCTACCGTGACGACGGGCGGCACTTATAAGCGCTGTCTGCAGGCTTCCTTTTCGTAGGGGGGTGAAAACCTCATCTGTCAGTTCTTCAGG
>JASFHC010000046.1:0-12260 GCA_050123435.1 Desulfobacterales bacterium | reverse complement strand
CCCATAAGTCCCTCGCTTTCTCCCTGAATTTATCCGCGGACAGGGGCCAGGGACGCCCTTTTCAGCCGTACGCGCCTATCTCGTGGGGTTATATTAATGTTCATAAAATCTATAAAACCTGTCAAAATTTGGCATTATAATTGACGAATATTGTCAAATGCTTTTGGTTTTCAATCCGTCCATTTAAGGTAATTATCTGATTTTTTATCATTTTCAACCGCCATAAAATGTTGCATGGTTTTTGCATATATCATTATACAAAAGGAATAAACCATGACGGATTTGATTCTTTTATCGATGATGACAATTTGGATTGCATCATGCTGTTTGATCGCTTTTTTTTGAGTAATGTTTGGCCTCTCTTTATTCCTCCTTAATGAAGCCCCTGGTATTCTGCCGGGGGCTTTTTGGTTGTCTGTCATTTTTTCCCAGGCTTTCAAAGCTAACCTTAAAAGCCTTTCTCTTCTTTCCGATATAATACCCCCCTCTTTCAAAACAAAAGGGCCTGAAGTTCTCCCCGGTCCAAGATAATAAACCGTCTGCCCGTTACCGTTACAAGAAACTTCAAGTCCTATATTATTTAATTTGATTTTCATTTTATCTCGGCTTTGGGTTTATAGTTATATTTCTAACTATATAACTATATAATAGCATCGAAAAAGTCAAGGGTAAAATCTATTTATATTGATTTCTTTATTACTATAAGTTATCTAAGGTACATGGGAAAAAGAAAAATGTATAATACAACCTTGGATAGCGATTTAACGAAGAAGCTTAAAATCCTCGCTGCACATATGGAGAAACGGCAAAACGACCTTCTCGAAGAAGCCATCCAGGACCTTCTCAAAAAGTACGAAAAGAAGGAAAAGGAATAAAATGTCAAAGCAATATCCAGAATGTCCTCTGTATAATCATATTAATTGTAAAGAGATTGATAACCGGGAAGTCTGTGCTATTGTCCGTAAAGATAAAAAGTGTCTTAGGAAGTTGCACAAATCGGCAGGGAAGACCAAGAAATAACCTTTAACCGAGATTGCCATGGACTGATTATTAATGCCCCATTTCTCATAAAGGTGGGGTTTTGTTTTTATGATATCAATTGTTGTTGTGAATGGTTGCTATACTGGCACCCATTAAAAGTTCCCTGACAAGAGAAAACGCTTTTCCATAGCAAAAAATGATGTCATTTTTTTTTGCAGGGTTGGTAGTTAGTTCGGAAGACGGCCCTTTTGAATCTCTGCGTCCGACCTTTTCAAATGTTATAGTTCGGACCTTTCGTAGATCTGCTACCGGGCACCCATGAGGATCAAGGCCATTCAAGAAAATATAAACTGGCGGTTGCTTAGCGGAGAGACCCTCATAGTCTCGTAGCGAAGCAACCTTCCTTTTTCTTTGCGACCCCTGGTCCGTTAAGCGGACCCCAGAAAAACATCGGCACCTTGTTATGTCCAATGGGTGTTAACAAAATAAAGGGTTCCAAAAGGTCCAAACATAGGGGGTTCATGACAAGGGCAGATCACAAAAAAGGACACCTGCCTTTACAATTGTTTATGGGAGTGCAACGGCGTGCCAACCAAGATACAGGGTTTTGAACCACCAAGAACAAAGGATCACCGTTGCGGTCCCGGATTTAATGACAGAGCAGTTCCTCACGGAAAGGAACTCGATCTCATGATGTAATAACAGATGTGAGCCAATTTATTACTGAGCGCTTTGGTTGCAAGGCTGGTATTTGCCTGAGCAACTTTCCGGTTATAGTATCTTCTGAACCTTTCGTTGTATCTGCGACCCAAATGCGCCGCTTCGGTAAATGCCCAGCTCAAATACCAATTACCGTTTTTACGGTTGCCATGCCCTTTGCTTTTTCCATTGGACAGTCGCTGGGAAGGTGCACACCGGCACCCATTAAAAGGTTGGTCACTATTAGGCATTTTTTGTTCCATATAAGGTTTTTATATAGTCGGCTGTATAACAACTTAAGCCGGAATGAAAGCTTGCCGACTAATTAATATTAATGTGCGCGTGAGAAAATGAAGATCAAATTTACACCAATCGGGATCATTCACTCCCCATTTATGGAACCAGAAGGCATGCCGATCCAGCCGGTGGGAGCCACCGGCGTAAAGGGTACTGTAGAGGTGTTCGAGGATTTCCAACCAGGACTTAAGGATCTCGACGGCTTCTCACACATCATCCTGCTATACCACTTCCACCGCAGCCAGGGATTCAACCTCCATGTTGTGCCTTTCATGGATTCGGAGCCGCGGGGACTTTTTGCCACCCGTGCGCCCAAGCGTCCGAACCCAATCGGGTTTTCTGTTGTCCAGCTAGACAAGATCGAAGAGGGCGTACTTTACATCCAGGCCGTTGACATTCTTGATGGCACTCCGCTACTGGACATCAAGCCTTATGTTCCTGAGTTCGATGCTCAAGTGGAAGTACGGACCGGCTGGTTTGAGAAAGCCATGAAAACCGTCTCAAGCCGGAAATCGGATGATCGATTCAAATAGAACCATGAACAAACCCTTGCAGGCGTCGCTGTACGATACATGAAATGAGGCCTAATTGAAGTTGGGTTGCGTTTCTGGAAAGATATGCCATGTTCGATTTCTGTTCAAAAAATATATTTGTTTGATGTAAAAGCTCATACAAGGGGTTGGGCAATATTATTTTATAGTCTATTTTATAGTCATTTGGAGATTTTCAAAATGCCCAGAAAACCGACCTATGAAGAATTAGAGCAAAGGAATAGAGCGCTGGAGAAGAAAGCTGAAAGCCTCAGGCAGGTAGATGGAGCCTTCATTGGAAGTGAAATGAAATGTCAAGTGATGATGAGGAGTCTTCCAACAATCGTCTACAAAGGATTCAAAGACTGGTCTGTTGAGTTCACGGACAATAAAGTAGAGACGTTAACGGGATACAGCTGCGAGAAATTTAACTTAAAAAAACTGAAATGGTCAGATATAATTTTAAAAGAAGATATCGAAGCTGCAAAAGAAAGTTTTATTATGGCCTTAAAAACCCGCGGTTCATTCGCAAGAGACTATAGAGTCAAGACTAGGTCGATAGAAATCCTTTGGATACAAGACAGGGGTCAGATCACATACGACAAAAAGGGGGATATTAAATATACAATCGGAACCTTTTTTGATATCAGCGATCGGAAAAATGCCGAGGAAGCATTAACGAAGCGAACCGAACAGCTCATTCAAGCCAGAAAGCTGGCATCCTTGGGTATTTTAACCGCGGGTGTAGCCCATGAATTAAATAATCCACTGAATAATATCTCTACGCCTATTCAAATAGTTCTTGAAGAATTAGAAGAAGATAATATTGAATTCAAACGGAATCGGCTGTTAGAAGTGGAACAACAGGTTGAAAGAGATAGAAATATTGTTAGAGCATTGCTGGAATTTTCACGTGAAAAATCTTTAAGTTTCAAAAAGGTACAACTTAAAAATTTAGTTGAAAAGGCCATCAACTTTATAAAAGAACAGTTACCCTCTGAAATCAGTATTAATATGGAAGTCCCTGAAGACATCGAAGTAAATTTAGACCCAAAACGGATTAGACAGGTTTTTATCAATCTCATCTTAAATAGCGTACATGCGATGATGGAAGGGGGTGTCTTAACCATTAAAGCCTGGGAAAGTATAGAAGATGGTGCAAAAATGCTATATTTTCTGGTTCAAGATACAGGCCATGGGATCTCCAAAGAAGATGTTAACAAGATCTTTGATCCCTTTTTTACCAAAAGCGCTGTGGGTAAAGGCTCGGGTTTAGGCCTTTCCATCTGTCATAGTATTATTGAACAGCACGGGGGGCGTATAGAGGTTGAGAGTGTTCTGGAGAAAGGGTCCAAATTCACAGTTATTTTACCTTCGAATGATAATGATACAAATTAACTTTTTAGTAACCTTCAAAAGGTATAGCAAGCCTTAACCGTACCATTTATTTATTCAAAAATTAACAGTTGTGTGATTTGCAATATCTCAGGAAATCTGAAGTCGATCCAATCGGTTGTGATATCAAATTCTGAGGATTAACTGTTGTATCAGTCCCCCTGCTAATCAGAAATTTATAAAAATTTCAAAAAATTTGTATGTGGGCATATATATAAATAAATTATGGAGATCAGTATTCGCTTCCGGTATGTCCTCAGGGCCATACCCCCTTGGGTCATTAAATTTTTGTTTGACATACAAACATCATGATCTATCTTTTTTTTTAAAGCCATTTATGTTATGAACTTAATCATGACGATCCAATATCAATTCGCGGAGAGAGGAATATAAATGAAAGAAAGACGTCAGCATAAAAGATTAACTATCCCACTTCCTGTAAGACTTAACGCCATGAATGGAGGCGGAATAATGGCTTTAGATCTTGAAGCCAGAGATATTTCTTATTCTGGCACATTCATCCCTACATTAACATCTTTTCCAGAAGGGACACGTTTTATTTTGGATTTTACCATTCCGAGTGACAATCTTAAAGATTTCAAGGATGTAGATAGCTTAATTGGTTGTGCTGGAAGGATGGTGCGTTCTGATCCTCACGGTGTTGCCATTCAATTTGATAAAGAATGTCAGATTGAGAATTTAAAAGACTTGTAAAATGAAATAGCAGAAAACAATATCATCTGTACGTTTATTACAGTTTGGAGCAGGGTTGTTTAAACCCTGCTTTTTTTTGTTTAAACCTTTGTCTGAAATACTTTCAAACACTTTTTGTTATTTATTCTTTGGAATTTAAAACAAAACCCCACTCTCTATTCTGAAAAATGGGGTTCCTTTTATACATTATATCTGTTCTCCCTTATCCTAATAATTAAAGGAAAAATTCGAACATTCAGAGCAACCTTAATCCTATAAAATTATTTGTTAAGAAATTTAGGGTATTAAGAATGGTTACTAAATTTAATGAAACAGAATCATTTCAGTTGTATTTGCAGCGTATCTCATATAACTAACTAAAAATCTTGACAAATGTTGTGGGGTTTGTGAATATAAAGACTCTTTCATGCAATAAAGTCATTCCGCAACAACCATTAGCAACACAAGGATATGATTATGAGATGGTTTCTCTATGCAATTAGCTTGATCTATATCTCTATTGGGTGTTGCTCGATTCTTTATACCAATGAAACCAAAAATATTGTGAAAAATATATTCAGCAATATTGATCAAAAAATTCTCTCAGTGTTACCGTTTGTATTAGGCAACCTTTTTATCCTTTCTGCATCAGCCACACGTATTCCATGGCTTATTAGATTAATTGGACTCATGGCTGTCATTGAAGGCGTGGTTTTCTTTTTAATTCCCAAAGACTGGTATGACAAATTCATGGACTGGTATCTCAATTCATTATCAGATCAAACATACAGGCTATCCGGGATTCTTGGCATAATCCTTGGAATCGCATTTTTATCTTGGATTTTGTAAATTCAAAGGAGAAACACATCATGACACTCACAAAAGCTCAGATCGTAGAAACCACCCAGAATCAGACCGATTTCACCAAAAAAAGATCATCAGAAATCGTTGAGGCCCTCATCGACCTCATTAAAGACACACTGACATCCGGTGAGGATGTGATGATCTCTAATTTTGGTAAGTTTTGTCTCAATCATAAAGATGAACGAAAAGGCAGAAATCCTGCCACTGGTGAGGATATGATGCTGGCATCCAGAAAGGTTGTTACATTCAAATATTCTGGCAAGTTGAGGGATAGGATTAACGGCAATTAAGACGAAAGGTTTAATGAAATGTTATCCAAATTCGGTAATGAAGTTTTATTGCATGGGCCTGATGCACTTCTACCTCGAAACCTGAATAATGAATGGTTAGATATCCTACAAAAGATGGCCGGGGATTTTTTAGATGCAAGCTATGATCTCGAAGAATGTAAAAAGCCGGAGGATGTTGCAGATCCAATTCTGTCCGTCTGTGTATCAGAAATATTAAAATCTCAACATACCAACAAAACTGATATCCCTATCGAAGAAATGTTAGAAAATATTACAATCTATTCCGTATCGTTAATTATTGAAGCTGTTGACAGGGAATCCAATATCGGAATAGAGCAGCCCACACTCGAAGATATTCTGTCTTGGGACAGAATAATTAGAATGAAAAGAACGAACCCGAAATTTGTTGAAACTCTTAAGAAAGCATGTATTTTAATAATTCCAGAACAAGCTTCTTCTAAAGAATAAATCTTAAGCAAATAATAAAATTCATGTTGTCATTCCTTGATAAGATACCATATTCGATTCTCATTGTATTTTCGATAATCATGATTCTTCTTCCGGTTAGGCCCATGCCCCATGTTTTAGAAAAGCTGATTATGCTGAAAAACGGAACGCTGAATAAACCCTTGGATATTTTTGACCTGTTTTTTCATTCAGCACCATTGATTCTTTTGACCATTAAATTTTTCAGAGATTATTTCAACAGATAAAATGGTGCATGCATGTTTATTTTTCTGGATACAGAGACAACCGGCACAGGTGAAGATGATAGGCTTTTCCAGATTGTTTTTAAAAAGGAAATGTCATTGAACTAATTATGTTGGAGTGATATTCTATCCTTTAGAAATAATGGATTCAGCTTGGTAAAGACTAATAAACGAAAGAAGGTGAAGAAATGCAGAATGTAAAATGGGAAATCGATGGCGACGAACTCATTTTTGAGGTAGATTTGACAAAGGACTTCGGCCCTTCTAAATCTGGCAAAACAATAACAATAGCCAGTACACGGGGTAACCAGAGGATAGAGGGTACTAATGCTATCATCGGCTTGAACGTTTACAAATATCCAGAAAGCGAATAGAATCAATTGTTTAGTAAAGTAAATTTAAAAAATAGGTGACCTTTCAAAAAACCAGAAAGGTTGACTTTGATGTTTATTCTGATATACTAAGATTTATAAATAATCATGAAGAGTGGTGTGAGGGAACTGGCCCTGTGATCACCCGGCAACCTTATCCAAAAGGTGCTAAAGCCAGCCCATATGGGAACCATGAGGTCGAAAATGACAAACGGAATACGACCTCCCTTTGGGAGGTTTTTTAGTTTGAGGTTAAGATCCCAAAAGATTTAAAGCAAAGGTTCAGGGGGGTATGGGAACGGTTCATGGATTTGATCTTCTTTCTGCATTATGATAATTATACGTTAGCGACGTTCCCGGGAATGAAACCATGCAGCACAAATCTCAATTCGATTTCGAAATTGCATCAATTATTATGGCGGCCGGCCGCGGCAGCAGAATGACGGGCTACGAGGGGAATAAAACACTGTTGCCACTGCGGCCCGAGACTTCAACCTTTGAAGGCAGCCATCCAATTTTGCTCCATCTTTTGGCGAACTTGCCGACCGGCCAAAAAGCGCTTATTGTCAATCACTGCAAAGAAGATGTGATTACAGAAACTCGCCATTTGGATATTACCTATTGTGAGCAGCCCGTGCTTAATGGCACCGGTGGTGCTATTTTAGCTGCTCGATCATTTATTGACTCACAATCGTGTTCTAAGTTTATTATCACCATGGGAGACGTTCCCTTTGTTAAAAGGACAACCTATATGCAGCTTGTTCTTCATCTTGAAACGTTCGACCTTGTCATTTTGGGATTTTGTCCGGAGAATAAAAAGCAATACGGCGTTCTTGAAACCCAAGGAGACCTTGTTCGTAAAATAACCGAATGGAAATACTGGAAGGACTATCCGCTGGAAAAACAAGCTGCTTTAACCATTTGCAACTCAGGGATTTACGCTGTAAAAAAGAGAGCCTTAGAAAAGTATCTGCCGGTCATGGCCTCACGGCCCCAGATCGTGCATAAAGAGATAAACGGCAAAACAATCGCCATTGAGGAGTTTTTTATTACGGATCTCATTGAGTATATGGTTGATGACAGACAACCTGTTGGATATTTTTTGGCACAAGATGAAAGTGAAACCATGGGTATCGATGATCATACGGCGCTTCAAAAAGCCCAAGCAATATTTAATAAACGGAGTACCGTATTCCCCAAGCCCCTCCCCCGGACTTCTGATAGATCCCTATGACCTATGCATTTTCAAACAAAAAGGCAGAGCAACTTGAGCCCTGCCTTTTTTCACTATGTTTGTTATTTTGATATTCTTGATTTTAACCTTCTGTCTAATCCGCTTCTCCGTTCCTTGCCGGATCTGCGCTCCGGTATATACGAAGTGTAACTAAACTCCCGCCTGTCAGTTCCTGAGCGCCGTCCTCCATTATCGGGTAGTGTGTTGGTCATGGCAAAAGATAGCCTGCTATTTAAAGAATTTTTTTCGTCCAAATGTTGCCATGCCAATTAAACCGGAGCCCAAAGCAAGCATGGTTGCTGGTTCAGGGACTAGAGCGCTGGCTACATACACACCATCTAATCTACAACTGAGGCAGTACCGGTTAACCAGTTTAATTCCCTTTACCCCCTTATGGAACGTTTTGCTTATCTTATTTGTATTGACCGATCTATCACGAATTTACCTATTATATGCAAAAACTATGCAGAGTCGGACAATTTTTTACCACCGTTAAATTTCAATAGGTTATCTTAAATGAAAAGAAACTTAGAATAATATTGTGAAATAAACACCATAGTTTATGTTACATTTTTTTCCATATTGGGCAATTTAGGTAACATTTAAAATTTGCATTCTCAACTCAAAACTTTAATAGTTTCTTCTTCATTTATATTTTTTTAGCTCATATCGAACAGTCATCCAAAATATATCGTCGGGAGGTATGTCGACGCCGAATTCCCGAATAGCTCTTTTTGCAAGAGCAGAAAACGCTCTCTGGAATGTCTCGCCATGGTGGCCTTCGCGCAATAATGTTTTGCGTATAAGAAGCGTTTTGATGTCAATGCTCCAAGGGGTTTTGAAAAGAGCATTATTTTTGTACTCCTTGGTTTTAAAAGCTTTATACCTATAAACCGCAACATGTGCCAGTTCGTGAATTAGCGTTCCCTTCCAGTCTCCAAGGTAAGGCCATAATTTAATTTTAATTTTGGCTACTTTTCCCTTTAGGTCTGTCATGGGTGAGTTCAGATCCTTAAAAACCATACGTCCCGACACCATACCAAGGGCAGGTCTGAGCTGATTTTTTAAAAAAACGTCACCATAAATGTTTTCAAAATATTCAATACCGCGCGTGCTTTCACACGGGTAACATTTATTTCCGAAACAATCCGTGAAGACCTCGTTTTCCGGTTTCTGAATACTTATAAGGATATTTAAAACGCCCGGTTTCTCGATTTCATCCTCGGGCCGCAGAATTATATTCCAACTTTTAGGCGTGATCCGGTCGGCAAACCAACGTATTTCTTCTTTTTGTACGTCTGACAACATAGTTATTTTTTAAAACCTATTCGGAAAAACTGCGTCCTATTTACATTTAAGTTCCACTAAGGTAGCGCCCCAGCCTCCGGCTTCCGGAGGCGCATCTTGGAAAGATTCTACCATGGAATTTTTATCCAAAAGCCCCTGAACCCGCTTTCTCAAAATCCCCTGACCTTTTCCATGAACAATTCGTATAGAGAAGATACCCGCATCAATGCAAGCTTCAAAATAATGGGCAAGAAGATCCGGTATGTCTTTGGGTTTAAAGGTATGAAGATCTATAACATCTTCTATGGGCATTTTTACGGGTTGCACGTAAAACAGCTATCCTTTCGAATTGTTACGAACTAATTCATATTGATATTGTTGTGTATGGTGCTATAGTACGATTTGGTATTTTTATGATAAATAAACCCTGAACCCTGAATGTATCTTATAACATGTAAACGATATATTTGCATCAAAATAACAACAAGGGGTTGTTTAAATGATTAAGTTTCTCCTACTTCCTGTTTTTGCCTATATGCTCGGCTCCATCCCCTGGGGCATTGTTTTGACCCGGCTGTTTACTTCCGTAGATATCCGGCGTGAGGGGAGCGGTAACATCGGTGCGACCAATGTTGGACGCATCGCAGGACCTACTCTTGGAATTCTGACACTTATTGGGGACATGCTTAAAGGGGCTATTCCAGTATGGATTTCGGTAGTACTTGCAACTCCACACAGCTCGTGGGGTGAAATTTATATTTCAGTTGTTTCTCTTGCTGCTTTTTCAGGTCACCTTTATCCGGTTTATATGAGGTTTAAAAAAGGAGGAAAAGGGGTCGCAACTGCTGCAGGGTGCTTTGCTGTAATTTCACCCGTGGCATTTGTGGTTGTGACTCTTGTTTTTATCCTGTTTGTTTGCTGGCTTAATATTGTTGCAGTAGCATCACTTGCCGCCGCCGCGGCTCTTCCCGTTGCGGTTTGGCATTCAACCGGATCCGGTGTCCTGACAGGATGTGCTGTTGTGACAGCGATAGCAATCTATTTTTGCCATAAAGATAATATCAAAAGACTTCTTAAGGGCACTGAACCAAAGATTTGGAACTAAGGCTCGCTCAAAAACAGATTGACTATTATTTTCCGAGGCCCTAAAAAAAAGACCAGATAAACGTAACAAGTCCTGCCGTAATGAAGTTAGTTTCAACCAGAAACTCCAGCCTTGTGCCGGGAAGCATATAGCCCAGTTCATGGGCTGAAAGAACAATAAAAATAAAAACCGGACAGATTGCAAGTGCGAACCCAAGGATTGAAATAAGATGAAATATACCGGATACAAACAAAATACAGATATTTATTATCAATATGGTTTTTAAAAGGCGCAGGGTTTGCTTTTCCCCCATTAGTATAGGGAGCGTCTCTTTTCCCACAATACGGTCTCCCTGCATATCAAGAATATCAAAAAATGCAGTTCTTACAAAGACAAGGCTTGTGGACCAAATAAATACCAATACGGCACTCAGACCAATATGGTTCGATATAGACAAGGAAGGCAATACCGCAGTAACAATTCCCCATGCCATTGCAATCAGAATTGTTTTTGATCCCGGGATATCCCGTATTCTCCGGTACTTGCCGTGGAAAAAACGTTCCGGCAGAAGTCTTAAATTATAAGACAGACCCATTATGCTCATAACGAAAAGAACCATAAAAGAAATCGACCCCATTGTATAAGCGGTCAACAGTCCGGCAGCGCCTGCGAAGAAAGCAAGAAGCATAAGCAGGATCTTCTTTCTGTCATAAAAAGAAGATCTGTCAGGATCATTGTATCGGTCCGCCTTTTTGCCGATAAGATTGTTGAGAATATGCATGGACTGAACATAAAGCATGGCCATAAGGACATTGGGAAAGTAGTTGGTAATCCCCTGGAGTTTTGTACAGGCATAGCACAGACATCCGGCTCCCAAAGCCACATAGATATTTGTGAGAAGAAGCGAACGCTGAATAATAAAAATAATACTGCGCCATCTTTTTCCCTTTGTAAAAGGAATGGTTTCCAGTTTTCTATAGATCCTTTTTATTATCCAGTTCGGGGTAGAAGCGCCGGCGGTGATCCCTATGTGCCGGATTGAACGGATTGAAGAAAGTGCATCTAAATCGAGTTCAGATTCTGTTTCAATATGATACGTGGGTTTTCCGGCTTGCCGTGCAATTTCTGCAAGCCTCTTGGTGTTCCCGCTGTTATGGCCTCCCACAACAATAACGGCATCTACTGAATTGGCCAGGCGATGGACCTCAGCCTGGCGACGGGCTGTTGAATCACAAATTGTATCAAAAATCTTATAGTGGGGAAATTTTTGGATGGCCCATTTTTTTACTTTTTCAAAAAAAAGCGTGTTCTGGGTGGTCTGAGCAACAATAATAGCCTTGTCAAAGCGGGGAAGGGAGTCAAGGTCGTTTATATTGTCGACAGCATACCCTTTTTCCCCTGCATAACCGAGCAAGCCGATGACCTCCGGATGATCCTTGTCCCCAATAATAATGCATATATAATCTTGTTTTGCATGTTTCCGGATGATGGTCTGGACTTTGATAACCCTCGGGCAGGTGGAATCAATAATGTTGAAACCGGTCTTTTCAAGATGTTTCATGGTTTCGGGAGGAACGCCGTGGGCCCTGATCAGGACGGTACCGGATCCGTGGTCTGGGATATTGTTTAAGACATATATCCCTTTTTCTTCCAAAAGGTTTAATACCTGAGGATTATGGATAAGGGGTCCATAAGTGCAGATAGGATTTTCGTATTTGCTCGGTGCATCTAGGACCATTTCAACGGCTCTGCGTACTCCCATGCAAAAACCGGCGGTCTTAGCTAAAATTATTTTCATCTAAACCATTTTGCTTGCCAAACTTTT